>DASZEO010000194.1:0-4441 GCA_035940755.1 Allosphingosinicella sp.
GCCCTGGGACACGATCGGACGCCTGTTCCACATCAACACCGCTTTGATGGCGCAGGCCGGGCTGATGCGCGGCGGGCGCCCCGTCCTGCCCAACTCGCCGGAAGAGCTGCTCGATCACGCCCGCCGCTTCCGAGCGGCCACCGGCAAGCCCTATCTGATCCAGGCCCACGTCAACTCGCCGGACACGCATGTCGGCAACCTCTACACCTACCTGCTCGCCCAAGGCGCGGTGATCTTTCCCGATGCGCGCCACATCCGTCTGCAGACGCCGGAGGCGCGGCGGATCGTCGAGCTGTTCCGGCAAATTGAGCACGAGGGCCTCACCACTCGCAATCAGGATTTCCCCGCCGCGACCGGCGCGTTCGTCAACGGCGAGGGCGGCATCTTTCCGACCGGCACGTGGATGATTGGGCCTTATGACGCGGAGGCCGCGACGCCGGGACGCCCGCTTTACCAAAGCTACGCCGTCCTGCCGTTTCCGCGCCTGTGGGGCCGCCCTGCGGCGTTTGTCGACGGGCACGCCTGGGTGATGCCTCGTGCGCAACGGACGCCGGAGCAACTGCACGCGGTCGCACGCTTCCTCCGCTTCCTAGCGGCGCACAACTTCGACTGGACTCGAACCGGCCATCTGCCCGCCTTCCAGGCGGTGCTCGCGACTCCGGAATTCCACGCGCTACCGCACCGCAGCGACATCGCCGCCATGGCCGCGATCGGGGCGCAGCTGCCCGATTACGTCCAGCGCCAGTCCGCGATCCAGGGGCTTATCGGCGAGGAGCTCGAAGCGGCGGTAACCGGGATTAAGCCCGTGGATCAGGCGCTTGCCGACGCCGAGCGGCGCGTGAACGAGCTTCTTTCCCAAATTCTTTAACGGGAAAATACCAGCGCGTTCAGAGGTTTGAAAACATTCTGTGGATAAACATAGATCAGCACACTTGTTCCGTGAATCCGTGTCGAGCTATGTAGCAGCGGGGAATTGCGGGGAGGGGCTCGAACATGAGCAGAATGATCCGGGATTATATCGAAGTCAGCGACCACATGCCGCTCGACGCACTGATCGAGAAGCTATCCGAAATACGGGCCAGCCTTCCCCCCTCAGCCGAAGCCGAAATGCGCATCCGCGGAGACGACGCCTTCGGCCGCCACCTGTGCATTGCGTACCTTCGCCCGCTTTCGCCCGAAGAGGCGGCGTGCGAGGCCCGCTACGCCGAACGCGGCAAGGCGCGGCTCAGGGCCGCCGCCTGAAGCTTACCCGCCGGCCCGCGAGGCCCGGCCGGCGGTGACGAACGGCTTGAGGCGCCGCGCCGCCTCCCTCTTTTGCTCGCGTGCCCGCCCGCCCTCCGCTCTGGACGGCGGAACGATCGGCACGATCAGGCAAAGGCTCGAGGCCGGGAGCAGCTCGCGCCAGTCGGCGATCAGCTTCTTGTAGGCTCGCCCGACCGGGCGGATGTTGCGGTCGAGGTCATAGAGGCCGACCGGGTGGACATTGCCGTTCTTCTCGCGAAGCGCTGTGTCCCAGTCGACTTGGTCGGTCAGCGAATACCAGGTGAAGCCGACGGTCGGGATGCCCACGTTGCGGATTCTGAGCACGTTCGCCCATTCCTTCCACAGCCATTGCACCGCTTCCTCGCCGCTGGGCCCTTCGCGGAGGTTGGTTTCGGCGTGCATGATCGGCAGGCCGTACCGCTCGTAATATTGCCGCGTGATCTCGGAATAGCCGAAAACTTCGCCGGACGATTCCGTGTGGCCGTCGGCGAAGACCCGGTGCTCGTTCGTCAGATAATAATCGTTGCCGAGGATGCAGTGCTGCTTCAGGCGGTGGTTCAGGAACCAATTATACTCGTCGCGGCTCATGCCGTTGTCGAGCAGGTACTCGTACATGTCGCTGTTGACGCGGTTCCCGTAATTCAGGTCGAGCGAGAGGAAGCGCCAGCGGTTGCGCAGCTCGGCCTGGTGGATCGCGGCGGGGCTGTCGGCATGGAAATATTCCGACGACTCGCTCTGGACGAAGATCGCGTCCGGGCGCCGCTTGAGGATCTCGATCATCGCCAGCACGTTCGCCTTGACGATGTGCTTAAGCGCCGTGACGAAGCTGCGGTCGGTCTTCAGCTGCTCGTTCCACCATCCGTATTTGGCCGAGAAGACGGCGCAGATGAACATCTCGTTCACCGGCGTGTAGAGCTGGATCCACGGATAGCGCTCTGCGAAAGCCGCAGCGTAGAGCGCGAAGAGCTGCGGAAAATCCGGGTTCTGGAAATCGCCGATCCAGTCGGGAACGCCGAAGTGGCAAAGGTCGAGAATCGGAATGATGTCGCGCGCCTTCAGATCCTCGAGCGTCGCGTCGGCGAATTCCCAGTCGTACTTGCCGGGGCCGACATAGGCGAGATGGAGCGGCGGCCCGTAGCGCAGGTACTGGATGCCCAGATCCTCGACGAGGTCGAAATCGAGCCGCCAGTTTCGGTAATGGCCGCAGGACTCCATCTGGTCCACGCGGATGCGGCCGTTTTTGATCTTGGGGATGCTGTTCTCGATCCCCGTCGCGAACATGAAGTTGGCGATGATCCGTCTCCTGGTGCCGGCAGGTGGCTCTATGGAAGGTCGTCCGGCCTCTCCCCTCAAGGCCGGTGCGCGCCCTCGCTTGCGAGTGCAGCTATTATCATATCAATCGTCGCGGAAAAGAGATTTGCGGCCTCTGCCGCAGATGGGGCGGCGGTCCGTGCTGCCGCTAGACCGCTTCGACTTCTCCTCCGGCGGAAAGAAGCGCGCGGCCGATCGCCTCGTTCATCTGATCAAGCGTGAACGGCTTGGTAAGCACGGCCCCGGCGCCGTGGTCGGCGATCGAGCGGCTGTCGGCATATCCGCTGATGATGATCGCCGGGAGCGAGGGGTTGAGCGACCGCGCCTGCTTCAGCATCTCGCCGCCGGACATCAGCGGCATGGCGTAGTCGGTAATGATGAGATCGTAGTCCAAGGGCGCCGCCTTGAGCTTCTTCAGCATCGCCGGCCCGTCGGCGGCAGCATCGACGGCGTGGCCGAGGTCGCCGAGCATGCCGGCGGTGGTTTCGCGCACCGCCTCATGATCGTCGACGAGCAGGATCCGCAGCGGCGGAAGCGAGCCTGAATCTTCGTTGACCGCCGCGGCCGGTTCGACGGAAGCGGCGGCGGAGGGCGCCGGCGGAAGCCAAATCTCGACCGTCGTCCCCTCCCCGACCCGGGAGCGAATGTCGATCGCGCCGCCCGACTGCCGCGCGAACCCGTAGACCATCGACAGGCCGAGCCCGGTCCCCTCGCCGACGTCCTTGGTCGTGAAGAACGGCTCCGTCACCTGTTCGAGCAACTCGTCCGGAATGCCGCTGCCGCTGTCCGCGACGGCGAGGACGACATATTCGCCTTGCGGGAGCCCCAGGCCGTTGTCGGCGCCGGCGCGGCGGCGGGTGCCGGTGACGGTGATGGTGCCCCCGGTCGGCATCGCATCGCGCGCGTTGATGATCAGGTTCATCAGCGCCAGCTCGAGCTGGGTGCTGTCGGCATAGGCGCAGCCGATCCCTTCCTCGCAGCGCCATTCGAGCCGCACCAGTCCGCCCAGCGTGTGGGCGAGCAGGTCCGTCACCGTCGCCGAGAGCGTGTTGATGTCGATGGCGGCGGGCTGGAGCTGCTGGCGGCGGGCGAACGCGAGCAGCCGCCCCACCAGCTCCGATCCCTGCTCCGCCGCGCGGCGGGTCATTGCCAGGATCTTCTTATGCTCCTCGCCGAGCGGGAGCCGCCGCTCGATGAGGCCGATACCGCCAAGGACGGCAGCGAGCAGGTTGTTGAAGTCGTGGGCGATGCCGCCGGTGAGCTTGCCGATCGCGTCCATCTTGCGCGCCTGGAGAAGCTGGTTCTCGAGGTCGCGCCGGTCGCTGACGTCGAGGAGGGTGCCGGCATATTGCGCCGCTCCGTCGCCGTCGCGGAGCAGCACGGCCTGATCGAGGAAATGCTTGTACTGACCGTCGGCGCACTGCCAGCGATATTCGATCGCCATAACGCCGGTACGCTGGCGCTCCTCCAGCGCCTTCAGCGCCCGGTCGCGATCGTCGGGGTGGAGGCGCTCGATCCACATGGTGGGGCTCGCCTGCACCGCCTCGAACGGGAAGCCCGTGACGGCGGCGAAGTTGCCGCCGACGAACTGGGGAAGGCGCGGCGTCACTCCGTCGGCTTCGAGATAGAGGATGATCGGCAGGGAGTTGATGATCGCCGCCTGGCGCTGCTCGGCGAGACGAAGCTCCTGCTCGATCCGCAGCCGCTCGGCGTTCGCTCGCAGATTCTCGTCCAGCAGCCTTTGCTCCTGCTCGGCCTTGCGCTGGATTTCCTGCGTCATCTTGAACAGGTCGACGAACACCGCGACCTTGGAGCGAAGCACGACCGGTTCGACCGGCTTGAACACATAGTCGACCGCGCCCATCGA
>DASZEO010000195.1:0-4751 GCA_035940755.1 Allosphingosinicella sp.
TGCCCATATGGTAGATCCATTCGAACATCGCCTGGCGAAGCGCGCCGTTGTGGTAGAAATCGTCGCCGATCCAGCCGTCCACCATCGGGAACATCGGCACCGCGGCCTTGAGCGCCGGGTGCGGCTCCAGGAGCGCCATCAGAGTGAGCCAGCCGGGATAGGAGACGCCGGTGATCCCGACCCGGCCATTGTCCTCGCTGAGGTTGTTGACCAGCCACTCGATCGTGTCCCAGGTGTCCGTCGACTCGTCCACCTGGCCGCGGTTCAGCGGCCCGCGCGGCGGCAGCGTCATCACCCATTCGCCTTCCGAGCCGTAGCGGCCGCGAATGTCCTGATAGACCCGGATGTAGCCGGCTTCCATCAGCGATTCGTCGGCCGGCGGCAGGACCATCGCGGCGTGCGGGCTCGACGCCTGCTCCGTGGCAGAGTCGGCGCCGTAGGGGGTGCGGGTGAGGATGATGGGCGCCGGGCCCGGCAGGCGCCGCGGAATGATGATCACGGTGTGCAGGCGCACGCCGTCGCGCATCGGGATCATCACCTCGCGCCGCTCATGGTCGAATTCGGGCGTGACCGGGGAGAAGTCGGCGACCACCTCGTCCTGCGCGGTCGCAGGCGCCGCCGGGGCGAAGAGCGTCATGAGGAGCGAGAGTAAGAGGGTTGGGGCGGCCTTCATGCGCGAGTCTCCTGAGCCTGGAGCCTCCACTGGCCTATGCCTGCGACCGAGGGGGCGCAAGACGGAGCGGGCCCTCCCCTTTCCCGCAAGGGCCGCCGCCGCTAGGGTCCGGCGCCATGACGAGCGGATACATGTCTGGGTTCGCCAGCCACTTCGCGACCGAGGCGGTGCCGGGAGCGCTGCCCAAGGGGAGGAACTCGCCGCAACGGCCGCCCCACGGCCTCTATGCCGAGCAGCTGAGCGGCACCGCCTTCACCGCGCCGCGGGCCGAGAACCGCCGCTCCTGGCTGTACCGGATGCGGCCGAGCGCGGAGCATCCGCCTTATCGTCCATATGAGGGCGCCGACCGCTTCGACGCCGCCGCGCCGCCGGCGCCGCTGCCGCCGAACCGCCTGCGCTGGGACCCACTGACGCTTCCGGACGAGCCGCTGGACTTCGTCGATGGCCTCACGACCATGGTCGCCAATCGCAGCCCCGCCGAGCTAGAAGGCGTCGCCGTCCACGTTTATCGGGCCAACCGAAGCATGGAGCGGCGCTATTTCTTCGACGCCGATGGCGAGCTGCTGATCATCCCGCAGCAGGGGCGGCTCGACATCGCCACCGAAATGGGACGGATCGCGCTGGAGCCCGGCGAGGTGGCTTTGATCCCGCGCGGGGTGCGCTTCCGCGTCGGCGTTCCGGACTGCGCCGCGCGCGGCTATGTCGCCGAGAATTACGGCGCTCTGTTCCGCCTACCCGAGCTCGGCCCGATCGGCTCGAACGGGCTGGCAAACGCCCGCGATTTCCTCACGCCGACTGCGGCTTACGAGGACGAAGACGGCGCGTGCGAGCTCGTCCAGAAATATCTTGGCGCCTTATGGGTGACCGAGCTCGACCATTCGCCGCTCGACGTCGTCGCCTGGCACGGCAATCTGGCGCCCTGCAAATACGACCTTCGGCTGTTCAACGCGATCGGAACGATCAGCTACGACCATCCCGATCCCAGCATCTTCACGGTCCTCACCTCGCCCAGCGATCTGGCCGGACGAGCCAATGCCGATTTCGTCATCTTCCCGCCGCGCTGGATGGTGGCCGAGGACACGTTCCGGCCGCCTTGGTTTCACCGCAATGTCATGAGCGAGTGCATGGGCCTCATCTACGGGGACTATGACGCCAAGGCCGAAGGCTTCGCGCCCGGAGGGCTGTCGCTGCACAATCTGATGGCGGGGCACGGGCCAGACGTGGATAGCTGGCGCAAGGCGAGCGAGGCCGAGCTCAAGCCTCACAAGATCGAAGGCACGATGGCCTTCATGGTCGAGAGCTGCTGGCCATACCGGCCGACGCGGTTCGCGCTGGAGACGGAGGCGCTGCAGCGGGATTACGACTCGGCGTGGGGCGGCTTTCCCAAGGCGCGGCTGCCCTGACGCGGCTTGGCGCCCACGGGTGGGCGCCGCCCTGATCGGCCACGCTTTCGACGCGCGGCGGATCAGTGAAGGTGATGGCGAGTCCGCCGGTGCGCGCGAGCGTCTGCCGGTCGGCCTTCAGCCAGCGCGGATTGCAGCCGCGCGGGAGCAGGCGGTCGGCGATCACGATGTCGGCCTCAGCGCAGGCCCGCACCATCTCCTCCCACCGCACCAAATGCATGGAGCGGGTGGCGAGCAGGCGCCAGCGCCGGCCGCCGCGGTCGATATTGGCGGTGCAAAGATCGGTGCTGCACGCCGCGATCGGCAGGCGTTCGAGTTCCAGATACTCCGCCTCGGCTCCCGACAATTCCGCGAGCGTGTCGCGGACATAATCGCCGGCTCTCGGCCGGAGCAGCGCGAGCTGCCCGTCGGCCGTGCGCAGCACCAGGTGCCGCCCGTCGCCGGTGACGATGAGGTCGGGTGCCGGCATCCCGAGCGCCCACGCGGCTCCGGCCGCGATCGGTACGAGCCCGAAGCGTCGCCAGCGCGTCCGCCACAGGCAAATCCAGAGCCCCCCGGCCGCCATCAGCGCGTAGGCCCCTGGCGGCATCGCCGGAAGCAGGGCGACGGCGCCGGGCGCGGCGGCGGCGCTGTGCGCCAGCCACAGGAGGAAGGAGAGGGACTGACCGGTCAACCACCAAAACGGCGCGCCGAGCCCCACCAGGTCGAACAGCAACGCCAGCGCCTCGAGCGGCATGACGACGAACGTCGTCAGCGGGATCGCGACGACGTTGGCGATGGCTCCGTAAAGGCCGGCCTTGTGGAAGTGGAAGAGAGCAATCGGCATCAGCGCCACCTCCACGGCCAGGCCGGTGAGGATGAGGCCGCCGAGGAAGCGCAGCAGTTTCGCGCTGGTCCGCTCGTCCCGCCGTGACAGCAGGGCCTGGACGCGGCGGTTCTCGTGCAGGGCGACGATCGCGGTGATCGCGGCAAAGCTCATCTGGAAGCTCGGCCCGGGCAGCGATTCCGGCCAGAGCACCAGCACGATCAGCGCGCCGACCGCGACCAGGCGCAGCGTCAGCGCCTCGCGGCCAAGCGCGATTCCAGCCAGCACGAGCAGCGCTGCAATGCAGGACCGAACGGTCGGCACCTCCGCGCCCGTGAGCAGCGTGTAGGCGATTCCGGCCGCCGCTCCGGCCGCCGCCGCGACGAGGATCAGCCGGAAGCGCAGCGCCAAGGTGGGGCTCAGCGCCAGGAGCTTGAGCGTCAGCAGCATCACGGCGCCGACGACGGCGGTGAGGTGCAGCCCGCTCACCGAAAGGAGATGGGCGAGGCCCGAGCGGCGCATCGCTTCGGCATCTTCGTCGGGAATGCCATATTGATCGCCCGTCGCCAGCGCGGCGGCGATCCCGCCTTCGGCGCCGCCGCCGAGCCGCTCGCGTACATGGGCGGAAAGCCGCTGGCGCCAGTCGGCGATGCGCGCGCGCCAGCTGGTCTCCGAGGGGGGCCTGGTCACGGCAATGTCGAGGACGCGGCCGGTACCGCCGATCCGCTGGAACCAGGCGGCGCGGGCGAAATCGTAGCCACCCGGAGCAGCCATCGGCGCCGGAGGCATCAGCCAGGCGCGAAGGCGCACGACCGCCCCCGGCCTCAAGCCGCCGACAAGCCGATCCTCCGGGACATTGACCCGCATCCTTGCCGCCAGGCGCAAGTCTTCCGGCGCCACGACCAGGCGCAGCATCCGCTCCGCGGCGAGCGTCTGGGTGCTTTCGATGCGGGCATTGAGCTCCATCATCTGCGCCCGCTCCAGCCGCGGCGCCGCCACCCGCTCGGCCCTCCACCAGACGAGGGCGCACCCCAGCGTGGCGGCGAGGCAGAAGAGCGACATCGCCCTGCCCCAGCGCGTCGTCGCCGCCGCGGCAAAGCCCAGGCTCGCGGCCGTGGCGGCGGCCAGGAAGGCGAGCCAGCGATCGGCGTCGGGGAGCCAGAACCAGGCGCCGATGCCGAGCATCAGCCCGACCGGCAGCCAGAGCGGCAGCTGGTCGCGCTCCCCTTCGAACAGGGCTTCAAGGCGGCGTGAAAGGCGGGAGGAGCCGGTCAGGCGCCACCACGGGTGCGGCGCTTCCGCTAAGCCGGCGGCGCTGGCGTCGCGGGTCGCCATCGGTCCCATCCTTGGGCAAGACGCGGTCCTGCGCAAGGCTTGTTTCGGCTGCGCTCGGCTCGCGATGGACGACAAGCCCGCGGCTTTGCTACAGCGCCCCCACGCGGGAACAGCTCGCCCTCGCCAGCGAGGAGTAGCAGCGGCCCGCTTGGGAGGTGTCTGGGTTGCAAAAGGCTTGGCGCTGGGCCGGATGGCGCAGCCACTTCGGGCGGCGCTGCCCGGTCGGACAACAGGGGAAGGAACAACGATGCCGGACAAAGCCAGCCTGACGATCGGCGAGAAAGGCTTCGAGTACGACCTGCTTTCCGGGACCGTCGGGCCGGACGTGATCGACGTCCGCAAGCTCTACGCCCAGACCGGCACCTTCACCTACGACCCCGGCTTCACCTCGACGGCGAGCTGCCAGTCCCAGATCACCTATATCGACGGCGACCAGGGCATATTGCTGCACCGCGGCTACCCGATCGACCAGCTGGCCGAGCATTCCACCTTCATGGAAGTCGCCTATCTCCTCATCAACGGCGAGCTGCCGAAG
>DASZEO010000196.1:0-2024 GCA_035940755.1 Allosphingosinicella sp.
CGGTGACGCTGCGGCGGCCTTTTGCCGTGGAGCTGCCGGCTGCCGGCGCTTGCGCTCCCAATCCTCGTAGCCGCCGGCGACGATGTCGACGCGGCCGGAGCCGTCGAGACCCAAGGTGATGGTCACCGTCCGGTCGAGGAAGTCGCGGTCGTGACTGACGATGAGGACGGTGCCGTCATAGTCGGCGATCACCTCCTGCAACAGGTCGAGAGTCTCCAGGTCCAGGTCGTTGGTCGGCTCGTCGAGCACGAGCAGGTTCGAGCGGCGGGCGAATTCGCGCGCCAGCAGCAGCCGGGAGCGCTCCCCGCCCGACAGCGTTCCGACCTTTGCGTCGATCAGGCCCGGATCGAACAGGAACTCCTTCAAATAGCCCTGCACGTGCTTCTTGTGCCCGCGCACCTCGATCCAGTCGCCGCCGTCGGCGAGCACGTCGCGCACGCGCTTGTCCGGGTCGAGCAGCCGCCGCTGCTGGTCGATCATGACGCCGGTCAACGTCTTCGCGAGAGTGATCTTGCCTTCGTCCGGCTCGATCTCGCCGGTCAGAAGCTTGAGCAAGGTGGTCTTGCCGGTGCCGTTGGCGCCGACCACGCCGATCCGGTCGCCGCGCTGGATGCGCAGGGTGAAGTCCTTGACGATGGTGCGCTCGCCGTAGCGCTTGGTGACGCTCTCGGCGTCGATCACCATCCTGGTGCGGATCTCGTCGGTCTCGAGGCCGAGCCGGGCGGTGCTGGCAGGGCCGAGCATCGCCGCCCGCGCCGCGCGCATCTGCTGGAGCTTCGCCAGCCGCCCCTGGTTGCGCCGGCGCCTAGCCGTGACGCCGCGCTGAAGCCAGTGAAGCTCCAGCTTGAGCTTCGCGTCGAGCTTCTCCGCGGCCCGCGCCTCTTCCTCGTAGACTTTCTCGGTCCACGCCTCGAAGCCGCCATAGCCGACCTCAGCCCGCCGCAGCGTCCCGCGCTCGAGCCACAGCGAGGAGCGGGTCAGCCGCCTCAGGAAAGTGCGGTCGTGGCTGATGACGATGAACGCCCCGGCGAAGCGGCCGAGCCAGTCCTCGAGCCACTCGATGCCGGCAAGGTCGAGATGGTTCGTCGGCTCGTCGAGCAGGAGCACGTCGGGCTGCGACGCGAGGGCGCGGGCGATGGCGGCCCGCCGCCGCTCGCCGCCGCTCGCCGTCGCGGCGGGCCGGTCGAGGTCGAGGCCGATCTGGTGCGCGACCGCCTCGACTTCGTGCGGCGCGGGCGCGTCGGAGCCGGAAAGCGCGAAGTCGCGAAGCGTCGCGAAGTGCGCGACGGCCGGGTCCTGCTCCAGCAGCACCACTTTCACCCCCGGCTGGATCGTCCGCCGGCCCTCGTCGGTGTCGATCAGGCCGGCCAGGCATTTGAGCAAGGTCGTCTTGCCGGCGCCGTTGCGGCCGATCAGCGCCAGCCGGTCGCGCGCGCCGATGAACAGGTCGAGGCCGCGGAAAAGCCAGCCGGAGCCCTGGATCAGGCCGAGATCTTCATAAGCGAGGACGGGCGCGGACATGGCGGCGAGATAGGTGCAGCGCGGCCCGCCGTCACCTCCCGCCGCTGGCGAGGGCTCGGCTTTTCTGGCAGCCTGCGGCCCATGAAGCGGACGATCATCCTCTATTCGCTAGCGCTCGCGGCGGGCGCCGGGCTGCTCCAGTGGCTCGAATATCGATACGTCGCCCGCGCTTTTTCGACGGAAATCTATGTCGTCCTGATCGCCGCCGGCTTCGCCGCCCTCGGCGCGTGGGCGGGCCGCCGGCTCACACCGGCGCCGGCGGGAGCCGCGTTCGAGCGCAACGACTCGGCGATCCGCTCGCTCGGCCTGTCACCGCGCGAGGTCGAGATCCTCGACGCGCTCGCCGGCGGCGAATCGAACAAGGAATTGGCGCGCCGGCTCGGCATCTCGCCCAACACCGTCAAGACGCATGTGGCGCGAATCTACGACAAGCTCGGCGTGCAGCGCCGGGTCCAGGCGATCGAAAAAGCGCGATTCCTGGCGCTGATCCCCTGATCCGGTCG
>DASZEO010000197.1:0-2217 GCA_035940755.1 Allosphingosinicella sp.
TACATGGCGGTCGCCGGGGCCGCGGTCGGCGCCCTCGCTTATACGCGCTTCGCGAACAGTCCCGAGCCGCTCGCCCTTATCCTTCGCGAGCTCGGCAAGCCCTGGGTCGCCCGCTACCTCGGTTTGTCCGCGGTGGTCGCGCTGCCGACCGTGATCCTCGCTTTCTTCTACGGCCAGAGCCGGATCTTCTTCGTCATGGCGCGTGACGGGCTGCTGCCGCAGGGCTGGGCGAAGGTGTCGAAGCGCGGGACGCCGGTGCGGATCACCCTGTTCACCGCCGTGGTGGTCGGTATCCTGGCCGGGCTCATTCCGCTGTCGGAGCTGGCGGCGCTCGCCAATGCCGGCACGCTCACCGCCTTCATTGCCGTGGGCGTTTGCATGCTGATCATGCGCCGCCGGCAGCCCAATGCGCCGCGCAAATTTTCCACGCCGCTCCCCTGGGTGGTCGGCGTGTTCGGCATTCTCGGCTGCCTCTATTTGTTCATCAGCCTCCCGGCGCGCACCCAGCTCTATTTCTTCGCCGCCCATGTCCTCGGATTCGCCATCTACTTCCTCTACGGCGCGCGCCGCAGCGTCGTCGGGCGCTCCGCGGCCTGACCCCTGGGGGGACAGTCACTAGTGACTGTCCCCGTTCGCCGCCCTAACCCGGGGCGTATGTGGGCCCTGAAGCTGCTGCTCGTCCCGGCGGCGATCTACCTCCTGCTCGTCGCCTTGCTGTTCTTCATGCAGACCTCGATGCTCTTTCCGGCGCGCTATGTCGGGCCACCCGCCCCGCTTCCGCCGTCGGCGGAGCGTCTCGAGCTGGCGGTCCCGCCGGACCTACGCCTGCGCGGCGTGCACATTGCCGCTTCCGCGCCCTCGGCCGAGCGGACGCTGATCCTCGGCTTCGGCGGCAATGCCGCGGACGCAGGCACGACCGCGCTCCTGCTCCACGACCTGTTCCCCCAGGCCGAGATCGTCAGCTTCTACTATCGCGGATATGCTCCGAGCGGCGGGCGTCCCGGAGCCGCCGCGTTCAAGGAGGATGCGCCCCATATCCTCGATGCGATGCGCGCGCGCTTCTCGCCCGGGCGAACCATCGCGGTCGGGTTCAGCGTGGGTACCGGCGTCGCCGCCTCGCTTGCGGCCCGGCGCCCGGTCGACGGGCTGATCCTGGTCACGCCGTTCGATTCGCTCGGGCGAGTCGCCGCGGGCCATTATCGCTGGGCGCCGGTGCGGTGGCTGTTCCGCCACCCGCTCGAGCCGGCCCGCGATCTGGCAGGCGTTCGCACGCCTGTGGCGATCGTCGCCGCCGAGCGGGACGACGTGGTTGTGCCGGCCCGCACCGCCGCACTTCGCGGGGCCGTGCCGAACCTCGTCTACGACCGCACCATCCCCGGCGTGGGCCACAACTCCATCTATGATCACCCGGCCTTCATGGGCACCATGCGTGAAGCGCTGGACCGGGTGGCTTCACGTCCGGCACCGGCTTCCTGAGTTCTGCTCTTGTTCTTAAGGAACAGATGGTGTACGAGAACGATCACGCGTTGAACCGGACGCGCGGACGCAATAACGGGGAGCCCGGCCATGGTGGCGTCACTTCAAGTCGTTTCCGACAGGAATTCAATGGACAGCGATAAGCAAAAAGCGCTCGACGCGGCGCTCGCGCAGATCGATCGCGCCTTCGGCAAGGGCAGTGCGATGCGGCTGGGCTCGCGCGAGGCGATCGAGATCGAGACCATTTCCACCGGCTCGCTCGGGCTCGACATCGCGCTCGGCATCGGCGGCTTGCCGCGCGGCCGGGTGGTCGAAATTTACGGGCCCGAAAGCTCGGGCAAGACGACTCTGGCGCTCCATGCCGTCGCTGAGGCGCAGAAGGCCGGCGGCGTCGCGGCGTTCGTCGACGCCGAGCACGCGCTCGATCCGATCTATGCCCGCAAGCTCGGCGTCGACGTCGACAATCTCATCGTGTCGCAGCCCGACACCGGCGAGCAGGCGCTGGAGATCACCGACACCCTGGTCCGCTCCGGTGCGGTCGACATCATCGTCATCGACTCGGTGGCGGCGCTGACGCCGCGCGCCGAAATCGAGGGCGAAATGGGCGACAGCCATGTCGGCCTGCAGGCGCGGCTGATGAGCCAGGCGCTGCGCAAGCTCACCGGCTCCATCTCCAAGTCGCGCTGCCTGGTCATCTTCATCAACCAGGTGCGGATGAAGATCGGGGTCATGTACGGCAAT
>DASZEO010000198.1:0-2309 GCA_035940755.1 Allosphingosinicella sp.
CCAGCGCCTCGACCGCCTGCGGCACCAGCGCATCGACCGCCGCGGCGTCGGAGAGGTTGGCGACCAGGGGCAGATGCTCGCCGCCCACTTCGGCGCCGAACGCCGCGAGCTTCTCGGCATTGGATCCAGAAAGCGCAAGCCGCGCCCCCTGCCCCGCCAGCGCCCGCGCGATCGCTGAACCGATCCCGCCCGAAGCGCCGGTCACCAAAGCGGTCATTCCCGAAAGGTCGAACATTCGGCTACTCCGTTATTTGGTTCACGCGGAGGCGCGGAGAAGAAAGGGAAGGCGCCGAGGGACGATAGTCGTTGACGATGCGCCTGAAGCCTTCCTTCAGCGTCTCGTTGCCGAAATTAATAAGCAGCCCGACGGGCTGCTTCATCAACCTGAGGTAGGTCAGCAATTGCTTGCTATGGACCGGCATGACCCGTTCCACCGACTTGACCTCGATCAGAAGCCTGTCATCCACAATAAGGTCGGCACGAAAAGCGGCATCGAACCGGACGTCATCGAACTCGGCGCCGATCAGCTGCTGGGTAAGGACTCGATACCCCAATGCCTGAAGCCGCCTGGCAAGAAGCGTCTCATACACGGACTCCAGCAGACCCGGACCAAGTTCGCGATGCAGGCGCAGGGCGACGTCGAGCACGTCGGCGGTGATGGCGTCGATTTCCTTCATCCTTCTCCGCGCCTTCCCTTCTTCTCCGCGCCTCCGCGTGAAACCTTCTAAATCTCCTTCACCAGCGCGTCGATGTCGTCGGGCGTCACCACGCTCGTCACGCTCGCGTCCGGAGCGATGCGCTTGACCATGGGCCCGAGCACCTTGGCGCCAAGCTCGACGAACTGCGTGACTCCGGCCTCGAACATCGCCGCCACGCTCTCGCGCCAGCGCACCATGCCGGTCACCTGCTCGACCAGCAGCCGGCGGATCTCGTCGGGCTCATCGACCGGAGCCGCCCGCACGTTGGCATAGACGGGCACGGCCGGCGCCTCGATCCTCGCCTCCGCCAGCGCCCTTTCCATCGCGTCGGCCGCCGGCTGCATCAGCGGACAATGGAAAGGCGCCGACACCGGCAACAGGATCGCGCGCTTGGCGCCCTTGTCCTTCGCGATCTCCAGGGCGCGTTCGACCGCCGAGCGATGGCCGGAGATCACCACCTGCGACGGATCGTTGTCGTTGGCGACGGTGCACACCTCCCCTTGCGCGGCGGCGTCGGCAACGGCCTGGGCCACTTCGACGCTGGCGCCGAGCAGCGCCGCCATCGCGCCCTGGCCGACCGGCACCGCCGCCTGCATGGCCTCCCCGCGAAGCCTCAGCAGCCGCGCCGTCGTCGCCAGGTCGAAAGCCCCCGCCGCGCACAGGGCGCTGTATTCGCCGAGCGAATGGCCGGCGACGAAATCCGCTTTGTCCGCCAGCGACAGGCCGGACGCCCGAAGCACCGCGATCGAATGCGCCATGATCGCCGGCTGGGCGTTGGCGGTCAGCGTCAGCTCGTCCTGCGGCCCCTCCGCCATCAGCCGCGACAGCTTCTGCCCCAGCGCCTCGTCCAGCTCCTCGAACACCTCGCGCGCGGCGCTGCTCGCCTCGGCGAGGGCCTTGCCCATGCCGACCGACTGGCTCCCCTGCCCCGGGAAGATGAATGCGCGCATCGGCCTCCTCCTGTCGGGCGGGCTGGTAGGCCAGCGCGCCGCCGGAGCGCAAGCCGGGGTTGATTTTCCGCGCCGCCTCAGCCATGTGCGCGGCTCGCGGGGCTCGAGGCGTTCGCCTTTCGGCCCTGCTTAGCATTCGAGACGACAGCCGGAGGGGCGTCCGCATCGGGCGGCGCCAGCGATCGGCCAAAAGAAGGACAAGCGCAAATGGCGCTCTACGAGCACGTGTTCCTCGCACGTCAGGACCTGGCCCAGGCCCAGGTCGACGCGCTGGCGGAAACCGCCACCAACATCATCGAATCCAACGGCGGCAAGGTCGTCAGGACCGAGACCTGGGGGCTCAGGAACCTGGCCTATCGGATCCAGAAGAACCGCAAGGCCCATTATGTCGCCCTCGACTTCGAGGCGCCCGCGCCGGTCGTCGCCGAGCTCGAGCGGCAGACCCAGATCAACGAGGACGTCATCCGCTACATGACCATCAAGGTCGACGAGCACGAGCAGGGCCCGTCGGCGATGATGCGCCGCGGCGACCGCGACAAGAGGCGCGGCGACCGCGACGACGACCGCCCCGGCCGCAACGGCCGCGGCCGCGACGATTTCGACGCTTAAGGGAAGGACCAGCGACCATGGCACGCCCATTTTTCCGCCGCCGCAAGTCCTG
>DASZEO010000199.1:0-4776 GCA_035940755.1 Allosphingosinicella sp.
CGGCTCGGGCTCCCATGAGCCGTTGGGCTGCTGGATCATCCGCGGCAGCGAAATGCCGCGGCGCACCAGCACCGAGGCGGACGCCCGCCGCGCCTCCTCCAGCGCCGCCGGCCCCAGCACCGTGCGCACATCGCGCTCGACGATCGCCCGCGCCTCTTCGGCCGACCAGGACCGCTCGCCGGTTTGCCGCTCCGGCGGCGGTGTGCCGGTCGTCGCGCAGGCGGCGAGGGTGAAGGCGGCGAGGAGGATCGATGGGCGCATGACAGGCTCCGGCTAAAGCTCGGAGCAAGTCATAGGCCTGCGAACCTGAACCTCGTCTTCAGGCTGGGTCGAACAGCTTCGCGAACCGCCGCTTCTGCCGGTTCCGCCAATGGCCGCGGTGGAAGGCGTCGCTGGCGAGCAAAGGCAGGACGCTGGTCGCCTCCGCGAACACCATCTGCTCGAGCGCGGTCGAAACCTTGCCCCAGCTCGCCGCCTCCTGGAGGGTCGAGGAAGAGCAGGCGCCGTCGCGGACGTCGGCGACGGTGATCTGCACCGCATATTTGTGCACGTCGACGTCCTTGTGGCCGAGGATCTCGGCGCACACGACCGTGTCCTGAGTGAAGTTCTTCGGAACGCCGCCGCCGATCATCAGCAGGCCGGTGGTGCCGGCCCTTATCTTGATGTCGGTGAGCTCACGGAAGTCGGCGATCGAATCCATTGTCAGATACGGCCTGCCTGCCTTCATGGCGTCGACCTGGTGCTTGACGAGGCCGAAGCCGGCCGAGCTGTCGGTGAAGGCGGGGCAGAAGATCGGCACGTCATGCTCGAAGGCGAGCTTGACGAGGCTGTTCTCCTTCTTGCCGTGCTCCATCAGCCAGCGGCCCATCTCGCGGATGAACGCGCGCGACGAATAAGGCCTGGGCTCCAGCGAATCGGCGATGGCGCCGATCGTGTGATCGGTCTCCTGGAGCGATTCCTCGTCGATATAGGTATCGTAGATGCGGTCGATGTAGAGCGAGCGCAGCGTGTCGTCGTCAGGGATTTCAAGCGCTTGATAGTGCTTGTGGCCGAGCGCTTCGAAGAAATCCATGTCGACGATCGTCGCTCCGGTGGCGACCACCGCGTCGACCATGTTGTGCTTCACCAGGTCGGCATAGAGGTCCATGCAGCCGCCAGCCGAGGTCGATCCGGCGATCACCAGGATGATCGAGCAGTCCGGGTCCGCCAGCATCTGGTTGTAGATTTCCGTCGCCCGACCCAGGTCGCGCGAGGTGAAGCTCATCTTCTTCATCGCCTCGACGATCGGGCGCGCGTCGAAGCTCTTGATGTCGATATGCTCGACCGCTTTCGACAGCAGCTCGCCCTTGCGCGTGTCGTTGACCCGGGTGGCGTGATTCATTTCTTGTCTCCACTCAGCCGTCATCCCCGCGAAAGCGGGGATCCAGCCTTCCTCCTCAGTGATTCCACAGGCGCCGGATTCCCGCTTTGGCGGGAATGACGGGCTCCAGATAGTCAGCGGCTAAAGCTTCACCACGTTGGACGCGGTGCGCCGTTCCTCGTCTGCGCCGTACAACGTCGCCATCGGCTCATCGTCCGCCACCACCTTGAGATCCGCGCCGAAGCCGTTGAAGGCCGTGCGCATCGCGCAGCCATAGGCGCCGAGCATGCCGATCTCAATATAATCGCCCGCACCGACGTCGGCGGGCAGCATGAACGGCCCGGCCATATGGTCGAGATCGTCACAGGTCGGCCCGTAGAAGCTGAACGCCGTCGGCCGTGTCTCCGAGCCGCCGTCGCGCACCAAAGCGACCGGGAAGCGCCAGCCCAGATGCGCTGCGTCGAACAGCGTGCCGTAAGCCCCATCGTTGATGTAGAGCTGGTCGCCGCGGCGCTTCTCGACGCGAACGACGAGGCTCGCATATTCCGCGCACAGCGCACGCCCGGGTTCGCACCAAAGCTCGGCCGAATAGGAAATCGGCAGGCTTTCGAAGGCCTTGTGGATCACCTCGAAATAGGTTTCGAGCGGCGGCGGCTCCATGCCCGGATAGACCGAAGGAAAGCCCCCGCCGACGTCGACGATGTCGACGGTGACGGCGGCCTCGACGATCGCGTCGCGCACCCGCTCCATCGCCGCCGCGAACGCCGTCGGGCTCATCGCCTGGCTGCCGACGTGGAAGCAGATTCCCAGCGCATCCGAAGCCTGCCGCGCCGCGAACAGAAGCGCCCGCATTTCAGAAGGTTCGGCCCCAAACTTGGAAGCAAGGCTAAGCTTGGCATGCTCCGAGGAGACCCGGATTCGCACCAGCAGGCTGAGGTCCGCCGCGCCGCCCGTGGCCCGGACGATCTTGTCCAACTCCTCCATCGTGTCGAGCGAGAAGGTGCGCACCCCCAGCGCATAGGCCTCGGCGATCGCCTCTTCGGCCTTCACCGGATGCATGAAGCACTGCACCGCCTCGGGCAGCGTCTCGGCGACCAGCCGCACCTCGGCGATCGACGCCACGTCGTAATGCGTGACTCCGGAATCCCAGAGCAGCCGAAGCAGGTCCGCCGACGGATTGGCCTTGACCGCATAGAGCGAGCGCCCGGGAAACCGCTCCACGAAGAAGCGGGCGGCCCGGCGTGCGGCGTGCGGACGAAGCAGAGTGACCGGCTGGGCCGGGCCCATGCTGGCGATCTCGGCGGCGGTGACCCCGCCGTTCGGGGGCGCAGCTAGCCCCAGCGCGCTATGAAGCTTGTGCAACTCAAGGGACCTCCAACGGGTAGTTGACGACGAATGCAGCCTTGCGGTTATTGGAAGTCCCCATGGGGCTGCGGCGCGCGATATATGGGTGCGGGTCCCCTATGTAAAGGCTGGGAATCCTGCCCCTCTTTTCAGGCGGTTGAGATGCAAGAGAGACGGCCGACGACCGAAGGTGTCAGGCGTGCGGCGGAACGCATCGCGGGCCATGTCACGCGCACCCCGCTGCTGCCGCTCGACCGCGACGGCCGGCGGCTCTGGATCAAGGCGGAATGCCTTCAGCAGGCCGGGAGCTTCAAGCTTCGCGGCGCGACCAACCGGCTGCTTCAGCTGTCGCCGGACGAACGGGGCCGCGGCGTCGTCGCCTTCTCTTCGGGCAACCACGCGCAAGGCGTCGCAATCGCCGCGAACAGGCTCGCAATCCCTGCGACGATCGTGATGCCCAGCGACGCGCCGGCCGTGAAGCGCCAGGGCACGATCGCGGCCGGTGCGCAGGTCGTCGAATATGACAGGGAGACCGAATCGCGGGAGGAGATCGCCGCCCGCCTCGCCGCAGAGACCGGGGCGACGGTCGTTCCCTCGTTCGACGACGTCGACGTCATCGAAGGGCAGGGAAGCGTCGGCGTCGAGATTCGCGAGCAGCTCGGCGCGGCGCCTGCCGCGATCCTCGTGCCGTGCGGCGGCGGGGGGCTGGCGGCCGGAATCGCGCTCGCCCTGCCGGAGTCGCTGGTCAATCTCGTCGAGCCGAAAGGCTGGGACGACATGGGCCGCTCGCTGCACTCCGGCGCAATCGTCGCCGTCGAGGAGCCCGCGCCGCCGACGCTTTGCGACGCCCTTCAGACGAAGCGTGTGTCGCCGATCACGTTCGACGTGCTCAAGGCGAGGGGCGCCGTTGCCCGCGACGTGCCGGAACATGACGTCAAGGCGGCAATGCGCTTCGCGTTCCAGCACCTTCGCCTCGTCGTCGAACCGGGCGGCGCCGTGGCGCTGGCGGCGATGCTTGACGGCCACTTCGAGGCTGACGGAGGCGACCTCGTCGTCGTCGTCTCCGGCGGAAACGTCGATCCCCAGCTCTACGCCGGGATCATCGGATGACCGGCCCCGGCGCCGCTTTGCTCTCGGTCCTGGTGATCACCGCTTTCGCCATGGCCGGCGGCGGCGTCTACCTCCTCGCCATCGGCCGCGACCGGCGCAAGGGCGCGCTCATGCTCCTCGCCGCCGCGGTGATGTTCGCCAACGTCCTCATTCTGACGCTCTAGGAGCGACGCTGTCCCCGCGGTCAGCGGATCGGGCAGCTCGGGTCGAGGCGGAAGTCGAGATAGTCGTCGACCGCCTTCATCAGCTGCGGCATCTCGTTGACGAAGAAATGGTTGGCGCCCGGGATCGTCTTGTGGGCGATGGTGATGTGGCGCTGGGTCCGAAGCTTGTCGACCAGCTTCTGGGTCGCCAGCGGGGTCACCACCTCGTCGGCCTCGCCCTGGATGATGATGCCCGAAGCGGGGCAGGGGGCAAGGAACGAGAAATCGTACATGTTGGCCGGCGGCGCGATCGAGATGAAGCCGCGCGCCTCGGGCCGGCGCATCAGCAGCTGCATGCCGATCCAGGCCCCGAAAGAGAAGCCGGCGATCCAGGTCGTCTCCGCCTCGGCATGGACCTGCTGCACCCAGTCGAGCGCGCTGGCGGCGTCGGAAAGCTCGCCGATGCCGTTGTCGAACACGCCCTGGCTCTTGCCGACCCCGCGGAAGTTGAACCTCAGCGTCGCGAAGCCGCGGCGCACGAACGTCTTGTACAGCGCCAGCACGATGGCGTTGTTCATCGTTCCGCCGCCCTGCGGGTGAGGGTGGAGGATCAGCGCGACCGGGGCGCGGGGCCGTGGGCCGGGGCTGAAGCGGCCTTCGAGGCGCCCGTCCGGACCTGGGAAGATGACTTCGGGCATTGCACCTGTGCTTGGATGCCGACAAAGGAAGCGCGCGGGTGAAGCCTGCGCGGGCGGAGCCTATATAGGCAAGCGCCGCTCATCTGCAATTTGAAAGGACGCCGCGTGGCGGGCCGAATCT
>DASZEO010000200.1:0-14781 GCA_035940755.1 Allosphingosinicella sp.
CATCTCGGCGAGCAGCAGGTTGCGCTCCTCGAACTCGAGCCGGCCCTCGGCCATCTCCCGGTTCAGCGGGATCTTGATGTTCACTTCGTTGTCGGAGCAGTCGACGCCGGCCGAATTGTCGATGAAGTCGGTGTTGATGCGCCCGTCCTTCTGGGCGAACTCGATCCGCCCAGCCTGGGTGATGGCGAGGTTCGCGCCTTCGCCGATCGCCTTGGCGTGAAGCTCGAAGGCGTTGACCCGAATCGCGTCGTTGCCGGGATCCCCCACCTCGGCATGGCTCTCGCTGCGGGCCTTGATGTAGGTGCCGATGCCGCCGAACCACAGCAAGTCGACCGGCGCCTTGAGGATGGCGGAGATCAGCGCCGCGGGCTCGACCTCTTCCTCCTCCAGCGCGAGCAGCGCCCGCACCTCGGGGGTGAGCGGAATCGCCTTCTGGCTGCGCGGGAACACGCCGCCGCCCTTTGACAGCAGCACCTTGTCGTAATCCGCCCAGGTCGAGCGCGGCAGTCCGAACAGCCGCTTGCGCTCGGCCCAGCTGGCCGCCGGATCGGGATCCGGATCGAGGAAGATGTGGCGGTGATCGAAGGCCGCGACCAACTTGATCGCCTTGGAAAGGAGCATGCCGTTGCCGAACACATCGCCCGACATGTCGCCGACGCCGGCGACCGCGATCGGCTGGGTCTGAACGTCGACTCCCATCTCGCGGAAGTGGCGTTGCACCGACACCCACGCGCCCTTGGCGGTGATGCCCATCGCCTTGTGATCGTAGCCGTAGCTGCCGCCCGACGCGAAAGCGTCGCCGAGCCAGAAATTCTGCCCCACCGCGATGCCGTTGGCGATGTCAGAGAAGGTCGCCGTCCCCTTGTCGGCGGCGACGACGAAATAGGGATCGTCGTCGTCGCGGACGGTGACTTGCGGCGGGTGAACAATCTGGCCCTCGACGATGTTGTCGGTGACCGACAGCAAAGCGCGGATGAAGATGCGATAGGCCTCGGTGCCTTCGGCCAGCCAGGCATCGCGGTCGCCGGGCGCCGGCAGCTGCTTGGGGTAAAAGCCCCCCTTGGCGCCGGTCGGGACGATGACGGCGTTCTTGACCAGCTGGGCCTTCATCAGCCCGAGGATCTCGGTGCGGAAGTCGTCGCGGCGGTCGCTCCACCGGAGGCCGCCGCGCGCGATCGGGCCGCCGCGCAGGTGAATGCCTTCGAGGCGCGGGCTGTAGACCCAGATTTCCCGCCACGGCCGCGGCGCGGGCAGGTTCGGCACCGCCTGAGAATCAAGCTTGAAGGCGAGCGCTTCGGTGCCCGCGGGAGCGAATGCATTGGTCCGCAGGATCGAGGTGACCACGCCGCGCAGCAGGCGCAGGATCCGGTCCTCGTCGATCGCGGCGACGGCGGCGAGGCCGCTGTCGATGCGCCGCTCCGCTTCGCGCACCGGCTCCTCGCGCGGCCCCTCCAAAGCCGGGTCGTGCATCGCGTCGAACAAAGCGATGAGGCCGTTCGTCACCTGCGGCGCCCGGCGCAGGGCGTCGACGACGGTCTGCATCGAATAAGACAGGCCGGTCTGTCGCAAATAGCGGAACCAGGCGCGAAGCAGCACCACGTCGCGCGGCGCGAGCCCTGCCGAGACGATCAGCTGATTGAAGGCGTCGTTCTCCGACCGGCCCTCCAGCACGGCGGCGGCGGCGGCCTCGATCACCGCGGCGCGCGCGAGCACCGGAGCGGCGGCGGCCTCGTCGGTCGTGGTGACGACGAACTCGTGGATGTTGCCGCGGTCACCCTCGAGGCGGGTCGGCGTCTCCTTCAGCACCCGGAAGCCGAAAAACTCGAGCACCGGCACCACGTCGGACAGCGCGACCAAGCCGCCGAGCCGGTAAATCTTCAGGCGCAGCTGGCTCTCGGGATCGATGGCCAGGCGATAGAGGCGCACCGCGCGGCGGCTGCTGTCGGAGAGCCCCTCGAGCCGCAGGATGTCGAGTGCCGCGTCCTCGGCCGGATAGCGGGCGCGGTAGGGCGCGGGGAAGGACGGCGCGAAGCCGAGGGTAAGCCGCGTGGCGCGGTTGGCGCCGGCAAGCTCGACGAGCTTGGCTTCGACGGCAGGCTCCCAGCCGCGGACCATCTCGTCCAGCTGCCGGTCGAGCGCGGCGGCGTCCGGCGTAGGCCGCTCGGAATCGATCGTGAAGGTGTAGCGCAGCAGCGCCAGGTCGCCGTCGCCGAGGTCGACCGACCAGTTGGTCTGCCGCCCGTCCGCGGCCCTGGCGATCATGTCGCCGATGTCGATGCGCCGCCGGGTCGTCAGCTCGTCCCGCGGGAGCCAGACGAAGGCGAACAGATGGCCCTTCAGGATCGAGCGGAACAGCACGAGCGTCGGGCGCGGCCGGTCGGCCAGCGACATGGCGGTAACGACGAGGTCGCGGACCGCCTCGGGGCTGAGGTTGATCAGCAGATCGTGCGGCAACGAGGTCATGGCGTGGCGAAGCGCCTTGCCGCTGTGGCCCGAGGGGTCGAAGCCGAAGCTGCGCTCGAGCTCGTTGAGCCGCCGGCGAAGCACCGGCACGTCCTCGACCGCCGCGTTCAGCGCTTCGCTGGTCCACAAGCCGACATGGACTCCGACGCCGGTGATCCGGCCGCCCTCGCGCACCGGCACCGCGACGAGATCCAGCGGTACTCGGCGATGGACCGGCGACTTGCGATCGGCCTTGGCCATCAGCGGCACTTCGCCGCCCTGTTCGAAATAGCGGATCGCGCCCTCGGACCCGCCCTCGTCGGTCGGCTCGCCGGGAAGCCGAAAGAGGCCGAGCTTGTCGCCGCTCTCCACGCCGGGCCGCTCGATCTCGAAGCCGAGCAAAGTCATCGCCCCCTCGGCGAACCAGTGGAGCAGCGCGCGCCCTTCGGCATCTTCGATCCGGTCCGCGTCGGCGCGCATCCGCGCCTGCATCGCCCGCCAGTCGGTAACTGCGGCGCGTACGTCCGCCAGCACGCGGTGGAGTTCGGTGATGAGGTTGGCGCGGGTGCGGGCGTCGGCGCGGTCGACCTCGATGTACATGATCGACTCGCGCCGCTCGAGCTCGTCGCAGAGCGGCTCGACGGCTTCCAGCGTTCCCTGCTCATCGCGGCGCACGCACACCACCGGGTGGAGCAGCCGGTGGATGATGAGCCCGCGCGCGGCGATCGCGCCGGCGATCGAATCGACCAGGAACGGCATGTCGTCGTTGACGATGCCGATGCGCATCCGCCGATGGCCGAGCTTGGTGCTGACCGATTCCAGGCGGACCAGCGCGATGCCCGGCGGCCGGCGGGCAGCGCAGGCGGCGATGAACCGGGCCGCCGAAGCGCAGTCGTCGCCGCTGAATTCCTCGAGCTCGCCGGGGAGCGCTCCGCGGCAGAGGGCCTCGCTGAGGCTGGCCAATAGCCGCTGGTCAGCGGTGTCCCCCGCTACCATCGTGTCGGCTTCCATAATGTCGGCTCCCGGGAACTCGGAAAGCGGCGGGCGCTCGGCCCGCCTGTCGGCGGCGCCTATAGACCTGCCGCCTGTGTCGCGGCAAGGCTGGCGGGCGGAGCGCGAAGGAGCGTGAGATGGAATTGCAGCCGCTCGCCTATGAGACGGAGGGAAGGACGTTCACCGGCTATCTCGCCGACGGGTCGGGCGGCCGTTCCGCGCCGGGCGCACTCGTGGTTCATGAAGGCGGCGGCCTCACCGCTCATGCCAAAAGCCGTGCAGCGATGCTCGCCGAGCTCGGCTTCATCGCCTACGCCATGGACCTGTTCGGGCTGCCTGAATTCGAGCTCGAGCAGGCGAAGGCGATCGTGGCGGACCTTCGCGGCAACGTCGCGAAGCTGCGCGGCCGATGCGCCGCCGCGCTCGACGTGCTGCGGGCGCAGCCGAACGTGGACGGCTCGAAGCTGGCGGCGATCGGCTTCTGCTTCGGCGGGACCGCGGTGCTCGAGCTCGCCCGCGGCGGCGCCGAGCTGGCCGCTGTGGTCGGCTTCCACGCCGGACTTGTCACGTCATCGCCGCCCGAGGACAATGGCCACATCCGCGGCAAGGTGCTGGTCTGCCTCGGCGCCGAGGATCCGGTGGTCACCGCGGAGCACCGCCGCGACTTCGTCGCCGCAATGGCCGGGGCGGGCGTGGACTGGCAGCTCCACCTTTACGGCGGCGTCGGCCACAGCTTCACAAACCGCGAGATCGACGCCTGGGACATCGCCGGCTTCGCCTATGACGAAACCGCCGACCGCCGCTCCTGGGCGGCAATGCGGGCATTGTTCAGCGAGGTGTTCCCCTAGCGGGCTTAGTCGACGACGATCCGGCCGCTCATGCCGAAGGTTGTGTGCAGCGTGTGCGTGCAGCGCAGGCGGTAGTCGCCGCGCGTCGGCACCAGCCGCACGTCCACCGCCTGGTGGCCAGGCACCTCGACGGCGCCGTTACGGACCGGGCCGGCGCCGACGTGAGCGGCGGCGAAGAATTGCGGCGCCGCGAAATTGTGGCCGCCGCGGCCAGTGTTGACGAGGTGGAGGACGACCGGCTGGCCGGCACGCAGATGGATGCTGTCCGGGTCGAAGTCGAAGCTCGACAGCCTCACTTCCACCCGCGCGGCGTGGCTCCAGTCGGTCTGCGCTCGGGCGGAAGACGCGGCGAAAAGCAACGGAAGCAAAAGCCAGGCACGCATGACGACCTCCTCTAACGGAGGTTGTAACATATCATAAGCCGGCGCCGCGGCGAAGCGCGATTGTTCAGGCGGTCTTGCGGATGGCGCGCTGCACCAGGGCCTGATCCACGACCGGAGCGACGATGGCGAGGCCGTCGCCGTCGCGGCGGGCGACGAGCAGGACGAAATCGTCCGAACCCACGATGTCGATCTCGACGCGCGCGAGCGGCGCCGAACTGAGCAGGCGTTCGCGAAGCTCCTGCCAGGGATCGGGTCGGGCCGCGGGCCGCCTCGCGCGGCGCTCGGCCTGGACCACGCCCTTGAGGCCGCCGTCGAAGCTTTCGAGATAGGCGCTGAGCGATCCGGGCTCGAGCTGCTGGCGCTGCGCCCATGACAGCGCGGCGGCGAATTCGGTGAGGCGGGTCTTGTCGTAGCCGCTTCCGAAAACGAGCTTCACCACCGGCGTCATCGGCGCCCGGGCCTGGGCCTTGATGCCGGAATCCTCCAGCAGCTCGGAATAATCCTCGGGGTCCGCCTCGGCGGCGACGGCAAAGTCATAAGCCTGGCCGAGCGCGCGGTAGAGGGCGGCGCGGCTCCGCTGCTCGCCACAGATCGCCTGCTCGGCCGTCTCGCGCGCCACGCACAGGCGGTCGGCAAGCGAAGCGTCGCTCGGCAGCTCCGGCTCCATCTCGCCGTCGCTCTCGCCCCAGAGGCCGAGCGGCGGGTGATCGGCGGCGCCGCCGTTTAGGCGCGCGGGCGCGCCCGGCAGCTCGGAATTCGGTCCGTCGGCCCAGATCGGGCAATCGGCGACGGCCGGGGCCGCGGCGATGGCTCGTCCGACCTCGCCGTTGAGCGCGTGGGCGGTGGCGCTGTCGGCCAGCTCCTTCCAGTTGATCACGCCGTAGATGAAGTCGATCGCCTCGCCGCTGGACGATAGCGGCATCAGGATGCCGCGGTACATCGTGTTGTGGCCGCGCTGGCCGACGAACTCGGCCTCGAAGCCGATCGGCGCGCGGTTGGCGATGATCTGCATATAATGGTCGGTGAGCCGCGACAGCAGCGAGCGCGCCGGCACTTCGCTGATGCGGCGGATGGTCTGGTCGAGCGCGCATTCGACCCGCAGGGCGCGGCCGAGGAAGGCGATCTCCGGGTCGTGCGGGTTCTGGGAGAAGTCGAGCAGGACGCTGTGCGGACCGAAATCCTCGATCGTGTGCGGGTCGACGTCGGCGATGGCGGGGTAGGCCCGGCCCTTCAGCAGCGAGACCCAGTAATTATACGCCCGGACGTGCATCCGGCGCTCGTCGGCGCCGATCTCGGGCGGCCGCTCCATCGCCGGCTCCTCCTCCGGGGCGTGGGTCAACGCCGCTTCGTCTTCAAATCCCCGGAAGCTGTCCATCTATCGGCGTCCTCGGCACTGCCCGTTTGGCGAGGGCAAGGTGCACCGGACGTGGTTGAAATATGGTTAATCCCGCCCCGGCGGCCTGCTTGTATTCACCGCCCCCCGCTGATAATGGCGGCGCTCCCCGCCCGGGCCGCTTTAGCTCAGCTGGTAGAGCACATCATTCGTAATGATGGGGTCGCAGGTTCGAGTCCTGCAAGCGGCACCACCCCTGTGAGTGAAAAACTACGGAGCCATGGGAAAGCACATAACAGGCCCGACCCGGGGCGTGTTTCCCGATGCGTTTTTCGACTCCCCTGGGACTGACGCCCGGACGGGCGCTCAGGCCTAGCCGGCTAGCACCGGCAAGCTTGACGACCGGTTCAGGGGTTCTTTTATTTGTTGAGATGAATCTGACAGCAGACTCAGTAACTGGGGCTACGTACCAGTCTGTGGCAGGCGCTGGCGCTGCTAAGGTCAGGGCAAAAACGTCGCGGAGACTTTACTAGAAAGCTTTTTGATAACAACCTAGTCGTCATATCCTTGTTCAGCATTTTCCAGGTCCCTTCGTGCCCCCTCCGTCGGATCCGGGACTTCATCTGTGCCATCATAATCGAGTCTATAAAGGTCAGCAGGGTTCCCAATCCCTGTGGCTCTTCGGTATTCGGAAGCTTCCGCAGCAGTTGCGCAAGCATTAATGTATGCTTCCGCAAACGAGGAATATCGTTCGTTCCGCACCCCATCATTATAGCTGCTCGCGTAGATCGTCCGCCCGTCTCTACTCAGAACAAAGTCCCGGAAGCCGGTATAAGCTCCGAGCCGGTTCTTGGCGTTGTATTCGCCGCAAACAGCACCTCCGCGGCCGCTACGGATGGTTCGATACTGCGCCGAAAAGGGGTCAAAAAGGTAATGCTCCATGGCCCGGCGAACTTTGGCAGTCAGTCCTTCCATGAGCAATGCGTCTGCCCGTCGGCGCACTACCCTTGCGGCTTGTTGTTCCAGTTCCGTGAGGGAAGGCGCATCGCGAAGAGCGGGTCTCTCTGCGGCCGCCGTCGCCGTAGCACCTTTGGAGGGAACGTCGGAGTTGGCCCCGCTGCATGACGCTATTAGCACGAGTCCGCCTGTCAACGCGCTGCGCATCGTGTGCCCCCGCTTTCGTAGCAAGATTGATCCGCTCGGGGCGTCAGAGTCAATGAGTTTGCTACTGAAGGGTTGCCTCGCTTTTAAAGCGGTGCTCAACTAACTCCGTGAGAGACAGGCTCGAATCTTTAGAGCGATTGGCGCGCCTCCGGGAAAGCGGTCTCCTCACCTCTGATGAGTTGGAAGCGGAGAAGCGGCGGATTTTGGAGGAGGCCGACGCAGCGGTCGTTTCGCGCTCCCCTGACCCGTTCTCGAGAGGACTAGCTGCCGCGAATGCTGCACTTCGCCGTCGGCCTTGGGTATTCACCGCCATCGTCGGCGGCACAATTGTGACTGCCTTGCTTATAACAGTCGTGCTTACCGGCCCTGAACTCCCCGGAGGACCGGGAAAGCGGACCGGCCAGAAGGAGGCGCCGAAGGGGCAGCCGGAGGCCGTAATGTCACGCTTGGCCACCTTCGATGACCTCTTGGCGGGAAGTCCCGTTAACTGTGGGTTCGCAGATTCCGTAATCGAAGGATTCATGGCCCTTGACCGCCCAGGCGCAGAAGGTGGCGGGGATGCTCCGTTTCGGCTCCCGGACTTCAACGGCCCTCTAGAGCTAAGGCGGGCCAGCCTCAGGGCGGGCGATAACGGAGGTGAGGTGCGGCTCCTCGAGACCGCGACGGCCGGCCAATGGCATGGGCTGCGTGTCCTTCGCTTACGTGTAACTACTTGGCCCGCGGGCGGACCCGTAGCGGTCCAGATCCGATTCCAAGATCGACCGCAACGAGTCGCCGAGCGCTTGTCTAGCATCGGCTTCTCCTTTGAACCCCCGGGACAGCTGAAATCCTTCCAAACAGGCCATCAGAACTACGCATTAGGCCTGGAGGCCTTAGGCGAAGGAGCTGCCTTGACCTGCTCCCGGATACGAACACGGCCGTCGTGAAAAGCCTCCTCGCGCTGCCACTTCTCGGTTTCCTCTCGATGCCGTTCTGGGGAGGCAATCTCAATGCCGAGGACGCTGGAATAGCCATGGCTGACGAACCTCCAGCTGGGAGCGAGGGGCAGGATCCCGGGCACGGTGCCGGCGACGACGGATCAATGGACATGAACGTTACCGACATGGGAATGGACATGAACGTAACAGACATGAACGAAACAGACATGAATCTAATCGACGAACCCAGCGCTGTTCAAGACGAGCCGACGGAGCCTACAAGGGTCGGGAGCTGGACTGTACGAGAAGACAGATCTGGATGCTCCATCTCCACCCTTTTTGAGAACCTAACTTTTATGACGCTTGGCTATGACAGTTATGACCGCGACGGATTTATATACTTGGGCAATTCTAATTGGCAGTCCATCGTAGATGGCCGGATATATTACCTGACAGTTCAGATGCCTCCGTTCCCAGCGCGCACGCTCCGCGCTTCGGGCATGTGGGCGGGTAACATGCCGGGATTCGCTATCTCCTTTGAAGGAGTCGGCTTTGTCACGGAGTTCATGGAGTCTGAACGGATATCCATTTCAAATGGACGCAACCCTCTTGGATCCTTTGATCTTGAAGGGTCTTACGCGGCGGCAGTCGAACTGGCGCGATGCAACCGGCGCACCTTGCAGCGAGTGCCACGAGACCCTTTTGCCGACTGACCTCACCCGAACGGTCAGGCACGGCTGAGTTTCGCGCGAACGACAGGGTGTCGGTGTTCCAGGCGGTTCCAACGCCAGATCATTTCGGAAGCAGTGCGCGACCTCTACGCGCCCCACTTGATTGCGCAGTCTCGGGTCTCGGTCGGGGACAGGGCGGTTCGGCTGAGGCCGCGGCCCAAGCCGGGAGCCGTCAGAACATGGACGAGGCACGGCCGAGCGTCGGGCGGGCGGCGGGGCCGCGGCCGAAGTGGCCGCGCGGGACGGGCTTCCGGCCCGCGGCGACGACTGTTTCCAGTGTGGCGGGATGGAGCGGCTCGGCGAACCTGAAGCCGGCCTTGCCGTCCTCGACCCACATGACTTCGCTGCTCTGCGGCTCGAGGCCCGGCAGCTTCAGCCACACGCTGGTCCCCTTCTCGAGCGAGCCGTGCCCGCACGCCATGAAGCCGTCGGTCGACAGGTTCAGGACCTCGATCTCCGACACCTGAGCGCCGGGATCGCGAAGCCGCGCGGCGAGATTGACGATGCGCCGTTCCGCCCGGCGGCCTTCGGACGTCGGGAGGATGGCGAGCTGGCCTTTGGTCACGGGCGGCTCCTTTCCCTGCGCCTATGCGCCGGCCAAGGCTAAACAAGGGTTAAATCCGCCCCGGCGAAACCCGCGCGCCCCCGGAGGCGTTGGGCCGGAAGTATCACGAGTATCGGAGCGTCTGTGAAACGTTTGCGTATGGCGGCGCTGCTGCTCGCCCTGAGCGGCTGCGGCAATCTCGACAATGGCGGCGGCGATGGCGGCGAAGGAGCGGCGGCGGTCCAGCCGAGCCGCGTCACGCCCGGGGAGCTTCGCGCTGCTGCAACCGATCCGCGCCTGGTGCGCTTCTACCAGGCGCGCAGCTGGGCTCCGGCGTGGAACGCCGACACCGCGCGGACCTTGACCGAAGCGATCGGACAGGCGCCGCGCCATGGGCTCGATCCTCGCACCTTCCTTGGCGACGCGGAGCGGGCGCAGACGCCCGCCGCACGCGAGGCGGCGTTGAGCCTGGCCGCCCTCGCTTACGCCGAAACGCTGGCACGCGGACGCATCGATCCGCGGCGCGTTGCGGAGGTCTATACGGTGCCGCGGCCGAACGTCGACGCCACCGGCGGCCTCAACGCCGCCATCGAGCGCGGCGACGTGCCCGGCTGGCTCGCCAGCCTGGCGCCGCAGGACCCGGAATACCGCGCCCTTTCCGACGCGTATGTCGCGGCGAGCCGCCAGGCTGCCGCCCAGCGCTCCCAGCCTATCGGAGACGGCGCGGCCATCAGGCCCGGGGGCTCCGACCCGCGGATGCCGGCCATCGCCGCCGCGCTGCGCGGCCAGGGCTATGTCCCGGCCGAGCCCCAACCGCAGCCCCAGCCGCAAGGTCAGCGTCAGGCCCAGCCTCAGCAGCCGAAGGCGCAGGCAAGCGGCAACCGCTATACGCCTGAGCTGGTGGCGGCCGTTCGGCGACTGCAGGGGGATTTCGGGCTCGAGCCGACCGGCATCATCGGCGCCCAGACGCTCGCGGCGCTGAACCAGGGGGCGTTCGACCGCGCCCGCACGCTCGCGGTCAACCTCGAGCGGCGGCGCTGGCTGGCGCGCGAGCTGCCGCCGACGCGCATCGACGTCAACACCGCCGCGGCCTTTCTCACCTATTGGCGCGACGGTCAGGTCGCGGACCGCCGCCGGGTCGTCACGGGTCAGCCCGGCAATGAGACGCCCGAGCTCGGTTCGCCCATGTACCGCCTCGTCGCCAATCCCACCTGGACCGTGCCGGAATCGATCGCCGAGGAGGAGATCCTCCCCAAGGGTGCGGGCTATATGGCGCGCAACCGCATGACGACGCGCAACGGCCGGATCGTTCAGGACGCCGGGCCTCAGAACTCGCTCGGCCTCGTCAAGTTCGACATGCGCAACGATCAGGCCATCTACCTTCACGACACGCCGGCCAAGGCGCTGTTCGGGCAGGACGAGCGCCACCGCAGCCACGGCTGCGTCCGGGTGCAGGATGCGCTCGGCTTCGCTCAGCTGATCGCCCAGCATGAGGGCGTGCTCGACGACTGGATGGAGGCGCGCTCCAAGGACGAGGCGTCCGACGAAGATTATGAGGAGGCGTTCGTCCCGCTGCCGCACGAGATCCCGGTGCGGCTGATGTACCAGACGGCGTTCCTCGACGGCGGCCGTATCCGTTTCCGGCCCGACGTCTACGGCTGGGACGAGAGCGTGGCCGAAGCGCTCGGCCTGCCCGCGCGCGCGCGCGGCACCCGCCCGAGCCACGTCAGCGACGTCGGCCCCTGAGACGGCGAGCGGCCCGGCGGCGGCCCGTCACGAACCCGACACGGCACGGCTGAAGCGGACCGTAACGGCCGCGGCAAAGCGGAACGAGCGCGCCGCGCCGGCCGTTGAATCGGCACGGGCACTGACCCGTATTCCGTAGAGTGAGGAGGATTTTTCCATGGCTGACAATCGCTATGGCGGTGACGGTCGCCGCGAAGGCTGGCGCGGCCGCGACAGCTCGATATTTTCCGATGACGACGATCGCTGGGGCCGCGGCTCCGGCCGGTGGTCCAGCGATCATGGCCGTGAGCGCGGCGGCGGCTCGACGGGTGGCAGCGACGACGACCGCGGCTTCATCCAGCGCGCCGGCGACGAGGTCCGCTCCTGGTTCGGCGACGAGGACGCGGAGCGCCGCCGGGAAAGGGATATTCGCGAAGATGAGGGCCGCGGCGGTTCCGATTACGGCAGCCGCTCCGGCAGCGGTCGCGGGGTGGTCGGCAGCCGAAGCAATTATGGCGGCGGCGGCTATGGCGGCTCCGACTTCGGCGGCGGCTCGTCCTCGGGCCGCGACCAGGGGGGCCGCTCGGGCACCCAGCGCAGCTCCGGCGGCCAGGGCGACTTCGGCGGCCGCGACCTTGACTTCCGGCGCGACGCCGCGGACTTCGGCGGCGGCTCGTCGGGCGGCGGCTCGTCAGGCGGCGGCCGTTCGCAGTGGGACGAGAATTACCGCCGCTGGCGCGGCCAGCAGCTCGAGCGGTTCGACCGCGAATATGAGGATTATTGCCGCGAGCGGCAGCAGCAGTTCGATCAGGACTTCGACAGCTGGCGCTCCAGCCGCCTGACTCAGGGCGGCACCTCCGGCCAATTCGGGGGCGGCAGCAGCTCGGGCGAGACGCTCCAGGGCTCCGGCGGCGGCTTCACCGGCCAGAGCGGCGACAGCAGCCGCGACCAGGGCAGCGCCGGCGGCACCAGCGGCGACCTCGGCTCGGAGACGGCCGGAGCGACGACGACGGGTGGAGGCACCGGCTCCGCGCTCGAATCGAGCACCGGAAGCTCGGGCGGCGGCCGCGGCGGCCGCTCCCGCTCCTGAAGCGACGCGGCGGGCCGTCGCAGCGCGGCAGGCCCGCCGCACGTTTTCAACCTGATGCCAAAGGAGGGACAGATGTCCGATGGAAGATATGGCGGCGAGCAGGCGAGCCGCGATCGCGGCCGCGGCTATGACCGTGACATGGACTGGGACCGGGACCGCGAGGGCGGACGCGGCGGCTTCTTCGGCCGGGGCCGCGACGACGATCGCGACGCCGGCCGGGGCTTCTTCGAGGGAAGCCGCGAACGGGCGTCCGAGCAGCGTGGCCGCGGCGGCCGCGACGACGGCTTCGGCTATGACGACTATCATGAAGGCCTGCCGGTCAACGAGACGGGCCGGCTGATCGCCTCGAACAAGGTCGAAGGCACTGCCGTCTACGGCCGCCGCGGCGACCGGCTCGGCACGATCTACAACTTCATGGTCGATAAATATTCCGGCCAGGTCGAATATGCCGTGATGAGCTATGGCGGCTTCCTCGGCATGGGGCAGCGTTACTACCCGCTGCCGTGGCGGATCCTCAGCTACGACACCCGTCAAGGCGGCTACCGCATCGACATGTCCGAGCGCGACCTGGAGCGGGCGCCGAGCTTCGGGCGCGACGACGAGCCGCGGTTCAGCCGCGACTATGGCCGCCGCGTCAACGACTGGTACGGCGTCGGTTCATAAATGCTTCGGCCCTGTCCCGCCGCGGGGCAGGGCCGATTTGCCTGTGGCGGAGCCGGCTGGGGCGACGTAGCTGCGGCGCATGGCCTTTCGCCGCGCGCTGCTGCTCCTCACGATCGCCGCCGCCTCGCCGGCGGGAGCGCAGCGGCTTTCTTATGAGGACGTGCTGGCGGCCGAGCACCAGGTTGGGCCGCGGCTGAGCTACGAACCCTTTGTCGAGGAGACCGCGCCGCCGCTGCCTGGCGACGAGCCGGATAACGTCCGCGCGTTCTACGGGGACCGGCTGGAATGGCGCCCGCAGCGCGGGGCCGACGGCTATGGCTGGGACGTGTCCGCGGAGCTGGGCGGGCCCGCGCACCGGCTGTGGCTCTCGACGACGGGGGACGGGGTGTTCGGCGGACCGGTCGAGTATCTCGAGACCCAGGCGCTCTACAGCCATCCGGTCACGGAATCGGGCCTCGCCGTGCAGGCAGGCGTGCGGCAGGATTTCGTGCCGCGGCCGCGGCGGTCCTACGCAGCGCTTGGAATCCAGGGGAATGTGTCGGATCCGCTCTACGTCGGCGCTTTCGGTTTCCTGTCCCACCGTGGCGAGCTCACCGGCCGCGCCTTCGCTTATTACGACCAGCCGCTCGGGCGCCGCTTCGTGCTGCAGCCGTCGGTTGAAGGCGAAATCGCGGCGCAGGATGTCGCCGAGCTCGCCGTCGGCGCCGGGCCGATCTACGTCGAGGCCGGGCTGCGCCTGCGCTACCGCGTCGCCGACGGGTTTTCGCCTTATGTTGGAGTCAGCTGGGAGCGGCTGCTCGGCCGCACCGCCCGCTTCGCCCGCGAAGAAGGCGACCAGGTCGAGGCGACGAACGTCGTGATCGGGGTGCGCTCCTATTTCGAGTGAGCGCGCGTTGCGCGCGCCACTCGCCTCCGCTAGTCGGGCAGCGTGACCGGACGCCGCCTCCTCCCGCTGCTGGCCGTGCTGGCGATGCTTTTCTCGCCGCTCGGCCATGTTGCCGCGGCGCAGGCAAGGGGGAACCCCGACCAGGCGATGTCGGGCCATTGCGAGGGCATGCCGATGCCAGCGAAGCACCAGCCTGCAAACGGGGCCATCGATTGCATGATCGCCTGCGCCGTGGTGGCCCCCACGCCGGCCCCGCTCGTGGCCGCGATGGCCTCTGTTCGTGCGCCAAACGCCCCCGTGGAGATGCGACCCTATGTCGGGATTCATCCGGAGGCCGATCCGCCGCCGCCGCGATTCTCCTGACGAGCCCATTCGAAACCCAAGGAGACGCATCATGAAGATCATCATTGGCGCCATCGCGCTTGCATTCGCTGTTCCCGCCGCCGCTCAGAACGCTCCGGCGGGCCAGCACCAGGGCCATGACCAGCACCAGGGCAATGGCCAGCATCAGGGTCACGGCCAGCAACAGCCGGGCCAGCACCAGGAGCATGAGGGCGGCTGCTGCGCCGACCGCAACGGCGACGGCCGCATGGACTGTTGCGAGGGGCAAGGCGGCGAAGGCTGCAGCCACGAAGCCGGCGATCACGCCGGTCACTGACGCCCAAGCGGAAGGGCTGCTTTGGGCCGCCCTTCCGTGTTGTTCAGTGGCAGGCCTTGAGCTCGCGCTTCACCAGCCAGTAATTGACCGGCCAGGCGGCGAGGAAGCCGGCGGGAACGGCCAATAACAGGCCGCGCCAGAACATCCAGGAGACCACGGAAGGCGCGCCCATCCCGCCCATCTGGTAGTCGACGAGGTTCATCACCAGCTCCATCACGCCGATGGAGACGGCCTCGCCGATCCAGATGATCCTGAGCGCAGCGAGGAACCCGCCGCCGCGGCTCTTCATGACGGGCAGCACGCCGAGGGTGAAGCCTGAAAGGTAGGACAGGACGGTCGCCAGGGCGATCGTCTGCCAGGCCGGAAGGCCGATGCTGACCCCGATGGCGAGGCCGGCGGCCTCG
>DASZEO010000201.1:0-3125 GCA_035940755.1 Allosphingosinicella sp.
CCCTTTTCCTGTTCCTCATCTGCGGCTTCTATTTCCTGCAGCCCAACCAGGCGGCGGCGATCCTGCTGTTCGGCGACTATAAGGGCACCGACCGCACCACCGGCCTGCGCTGGGTGCTGCCGTGGCTGACGCGGACGAAGATCTCGACCCGCATCCACAACATCACCTCGGACCGGGTGAAGGTGAACGACCTGCGCGGCAATCCGGTGGAAATCGCCACCAACGTCGTCTGGCGGGTGAGCGACACCGCCCAGGCCTTGTTCGACGTCGCCAATTACATGGAGTTCGTCGAGATCCAGATCGAAAGCGCCGTCCGCGCAATCGGCGCCCGCTACCCCTATGACGACATCGAGCACAAGGAGACGACGCTTCGCGGCGACGCCGAGGTGGTCAGCGAGGAGCTCGAGCGCGAGCTTCAGGACCGCGTCGCCCGCGCCGGCATCACGGTCGACGAATGCCGCCTCACCCATCTCGCTTATGCCCAGGAGATCGCCCAGGCGATGCTTCGGCGCCAGCAGGCGGAGGCGGTGATCGCCGCGCGCCAGAAAATCGTCGTCGGCGCCGTGAGCATGGTCGAAAGCGCGCTCCAGCTCCTGTCCGAGAAGGGCGTGGTGGAGCTCGACGACGAGCGCCGGGCGGCGATGGTCTCGAACCTGATGGTGGTGCTCTGCTCGGAGCGGGATACCCAGCCGATCGTCAATACCGGCTCGCTTTACCAATAGGCGCGACGCCGGGTGCCCAACCCTCCGAAGAAGGCTTATCCGCTGCGCATCGAGCCCGCTTTATGGGCGGCGCTCGAGCGCTGCGCCGCGGCCGACTTCCGAAGCGTCAACGCCCAGATCGAGGTGCTGCTGCGCGAGGCGCTGGCGCGGCGCGGCGTACGGGTTGCACCGCCCGAGGAGCGCCGCCGCGGCCGGCCCAAGCGCGAGAGCGGAGAGGGCAGCGAAGGCCCGGCGGGGAAGGATTGACGGCTACCGCCGCCCGGGTCCAGTGCAGCAGCGGAGGCGCGATGATCGACAGACGCAGGTTCATCGGCGGCGCTTCGGCCCTGGCCGCCGCTTCGGCGCTGGCGCCGTGGCGGGCCTTCCCCCAGGAAGCGGCAGCCGAGGGCCTCAGGCCCATGACGACGGGCGTGGTGCCGATCTCCGGCCAGGAGCATCTTGAGCGAATCGCCCGCGCCCAGGCGCTGATGGCGGCGCAGGGCCTGTCGGCGCTTCTGATCGAGCCCGGCGGATCGATGGTCTATTTCACCGGCGTCCAGTGGCACCGGAGCGAGCGGCTCACCGCCGCCATCCTTCCGCGCCAAGGGACCCCGTGCATCGTCACGCCCCATTTCGAGGAGCCGTCGGTCCGCGAGAGCCTCAAGGTGCCCGCCGACGTTCGGGTGTGGAACGAAGACGAGGATCCGTTGCGCCTCGTCGCGGGCTTCCTTCGCGACCGCCGTCTCACGGGCCCGATCGCGGTCGAGGAGACGGTGCGCTTCTTCGCCGTCGACGGACTCAGGCGCGCCATGCCGGGCGTCGAGGTGCGGCCGGGGGCGCCGGTCGTCCGCCCCACCCGGATGATCAAGTCCGCGCACGAGCTGGCGCTGATGCAGGCCGCCGCCGACATCACCATCGCCGCCTACCGTTATACCCACCCACGGGTGGAGCGCGGCATGACTCCGGCGCAGATCGGCGCGATCATGAACGGCGCCACCGAAGCCCTCGGCGGCGTGCCCGAATTCGCCTTGGTGCTGCTGGGGGAGGCGAGCGCCTACCCGCACGGTTCGGGCCAGCCGCAACAGGTGCGCGACCGGGAGGTGGTGCTGATGGACTGCGGCTGCACCGTCGAGGGCTACCAGTCGGACATTTCCCGCACCTTCGTCTTCGGCGATCCGACGCGCGAGCAGCGCCGGGTGTGGGAGCAGGTCCACCGCGGGCAGGAGATCGCGTTCGCCGCCGCCCGGCCCGGCCGCGCCGCCGGCAGCGTCGACGACGCCGTTCGGGCGCAATATGAACGCTGGGGCTACGGCCCCGGCTATCGCCTCCCCGGCCTTTCCCACCGCACCGGCCACGGCATCGGCCTGGAAGGGCACGAGCCGGTCAACCTCGTGCACGGCGAGGCGACGCCGCTGGCGACCGGCATGTGCTTCTCGAACGAGCCGGGCATCTACATTCCCGGCCGCTTCGGGGTCAGGCTCGAGGACTGCTTCCACATGACCGCGCAGGGCCCGCGCTGGTTCTCCACGCCGCCCCCGTCGGTCGACGATCCGTTCGGCTAGGGCGTAACCGCGCCAATCAGGGAGGGGTGCAATGACTTACGAAGCGCGCCATTCGAAGAAGCTCCATTTTACCCTCGCCGGGGCCTGCGTCCTGCTTTCAATCCTCGGCTTCTGCGCGAACGGCGTGATCCCGACGGAAAGCACGAGGGTCGGCGGCACCTATCCACTGGTCGGCTGGGCGATCGTCGGCGCCTGCTTCGCCGTCGCCGCTTTGTTCATCCGCCGAGCGCTCAGCGACGAGGTCCAGGCGCGGATCGACGGGCGCGGCGTCTATTCACGCCGTCTCGGCGCCGATCCCGTGCCGTGGGCGAACATCGCCGGCTTTCATGTGCTGGCGGCGGGCATCCAGCGCATCGCCCGCTTCGATCGGCGCGACGGCAAGACGTTCGGCATCAACGCGACCTTCTACGACCGCGGCATCCGCGACCTCGCCGCCGCCGTGCGGCACCACCGCCCCGATCTGGACCCCTGATCCGCCGGCGGCTTTCGCCGGGGCCGCTGTAAGCCTATATGGCCGGCATGTCGGTACGTCCGTGGAGAGATATCGTCCGCCGCCCCTCGCGGCAGATCATGGTCGGCAGCGTCCCTGTGGGTGGGGACGCGCCGGTGACCGTGCAGACGATGACGAACACGCCCACGGCGGACGTCAAGGCCACGATCGACCAGATCCGGCGCTGCGAGGAAGCCGGGGCGGATATCGTCCGAGTCTCCTGCCCCGACCCGGAATCGACCGCGGCGCTGAAGCAGATCGTCCGGGCCGCGCGCGTGCCGATCGTCGCCGACATCCACTTCCACTATAAGCGCGCGCTCGAAGCCGCGGACGCCGGCGCGGCGTGCCTCAGGATCAATCCCGGCAATATCG
>DASZEO010000202.1:0-3481 GCA_035940755.1 Allosphingosinicella sp.
TTCCTGTTCGCCATCCTCGTCTATGTCGGCCTGTTCGCGAGCTACGGCGTTCCGCGCACCCCGCCGGTGGTCGCCGCCGTCAGCGAAGCCAGCGCCGCCGCCGAGGCCGGCATCCGGGCCGGGGACACGATCACCCGCATCGACGGCGCCCGCATCAGCCGGTTCGAGGACATTGCCGCCTACGTTCGGCTGCGGCCCGACCAGGCGATGGAGCTGGAGGTGCTGCGCGCCGGACGGCCGCTGACGCTTCGGGCGACGCCCAAATCTACCACCTACCGCGATAATTTCGGCAACGAGGCGCGGATGGGGCAGCTCGGCGTCGCGCCGCCGGGGCGGCCGGTGATCGTTCAGCTGCCGATTCACCAGGTGGTGGGCGCGGCGTTCGAGGAGACGGGCGACAACGTCAAGACGATGGTGGTGGCCCTGAGCCAGCTGGTCAGGGGCCAGCGCTCGCTTCAGGAAATGGGCGGTCCGCTCAAAATTGCGCAATTTTCCGGCCAGCAGGCCACCCTCGGGTGGCTCGACTTCGTGCTGTTCATGGCGCTGATCTCGATTAATCTCGGATTCATCAACCTGTTGCCAATCCCGCTGCTGGATGGCGGGCACCTGCTGTTCTACCTGATCGAGGGAGTAAGGCGAAAACCGCTCAAGCCGCAGGCCCAGGAATGGGCCTTTCGCACCGGCCTTGCGGTATTGCTGGCGCTGATGATCTTCGTGACGTTCAACGACCTGGCCTCTTTCGGCCTCTTCTCCAAGCTTGGCGGGTTGATCGGTTGAGCGGCATCGGGCAGGGCGGGCAGCGACAGGGTGACTGGCCGGCGAGCTGCCGGCCCTCAGCATCAAAGGGCGGGGTTTAGTGACGGCCAGACAAGCATTTCCCAACGGCAGACGTTTGTGCGCGGCGCTCCTGGTGGGCACGATGCTCGGCGGGCTGGCCGCGCCAGCTTCCGCGCAGACCCAGCAGCCCGCGGCGGCCCCGCAGCAGCCCACCCAGGCGGCGCCGCAGCCGGCCACCGCACAGCTACCCGAAGTTCCGGCCGCCGCGCCGCAGCCCACTCGGACGATCCGCAGCCTGAGCGTCACCGGCAACCAGCGCCTGGAGCCGGAGACGGTCCTTTCCTACACCGCGCTTCGCGCCGGCGAGCCCTACGACCAGGAGCGGCTCGACCAGGCGCTCCGCGACCTCTACGCGACCGAATTGTTCGCCGACGTGACGATCGCCGGCATCGAGACCGGCGACATCGTCATCCAGGTTCGCGAGAACCCCGTCATCAACCGCATCGTGCTGGAAGGGAACCGCCGGCTCAAGGACGACAAGATCGCGCCCGAGATCCGGCTCGCACCGCGCCAGATCTTCACCCGCTCGCGCGCCCGCGCCGACGTCGCCCGGATCATCGAGCTCTATCGCCGCCAGGGCCGCTACGCCGCCCGGGTCGAGCCGCAGATCGTTCAGCTGGACCAGAACCGCGTCGACGTCGTCTTCGAGATCAACGAGGGCCCGCGCAGCCAGGTGCGCCAGATCAACATCATCGGCAATGAAAGCTTCGGCGACGGGCGGCTGATCGGCGAGATGGCGACGCGCGAGTCGAGCTGGTGGAACATCTTCCAGTCCAACGACACCTACGATCCGGACCGGCTCGCCTACGACCAGCAGGCGCTGCGCCGCTTCTACCTCACTCAGGGCTACGCGGATTTCCGGGTCATTTCGGCGGTGGCGGAGCTGACGCCCGACCGGCGCGACTTCATCATCACCTATGTCGTCGAGGAAGGCGACCGCTACAAGTTCGGCGAGGTGAACGTCCAGAGCGACATCCGCGACTTCAACGCCGACGCGCTTCGGCGCGGGCTGCCGATGCACACCGGCGAGTGGTATAACGCGCAGCAGGTCGAGGACACGGTCACCCGCCTCAACGAGCTGGCCGGAACCTTCGGCTATGCCTTCGCGGACGTTCGGCCGCAGTTCAACCGCAGCCGCGAAAACCTGACCATGTCGGTCAACTTCCAGGTCGCCGAGTCGCCGCGCGTCTATGTCGAGCGGATCGACATCAGCGGCAACACCAACACCCGCGACAAGGTGATCCGGCGCGAATTCCGCCTCGCCGAGGGCGACCCGTTCAACTCCGTCCGGGTCAGCCGCTCGCGCGACCGCATCCAGTCGCTGGGCTATTTCCAGGAGAATCTGGAAATATCGCAGGAGCAGGGGTCGGGGCCGGACCGCGTGGTGCTCGGCGTGGCCGTCGAGGAGCGAGCGACCGGGCAGCTGCAATTCTCGGCCGGCTTCTCGAGCCTCGAGCGGTTCCTCGTCAACCTCTCGATCCAGCAACGCAACTTCCGCGGCCTCGGCCAGGAGCTGCGCGCCGGCATCAACTATTCGAGCTATTCCAAGTCGATCGAGCTCGGCTTCACCGAGCCCTATCTTTTCGACCGTAACATCGCCGTCGGCTTCGACATCTTCCGGCGCGACTTCAACAGCTTCAACTTCCTCGGCAACAACCGCGAGACGACTTATCAGCAGACCAGCACCGGCGGGCAGCTGCGGTTCGGCGTCCCGCTGACCGAGCATCTCTCGCTCGCCGCCCGCTACGGCCTCGCCTACGATCAGGTCACGCTTGCCGAGGCGCTGTTCTTCACCGACCCGGACGGTAGCGGGCCGCTGCCGGCGCAGTGCGATCCCTTCCGCGCCGGGCGCTATTTGTGCGACGTCATCGGCAACCGCCTGACCTCGAGCATCGGCTATTCACTACTCTACAGCACGCTCAACAACGCCATCCGTCCGACCGCGGGCGAGCGGTTCCTTATCAGCCAGGACTTTGCCGGGCTCGGCGGCGAGACCCGCTACCTTCGCACCCGCGTCAGCGGCGCCAAGTTCTGGAACGTCTTCAATAACTTCGTCTTCTCGCTGTCGGGCGAGGGCGGCTATATCCGGAGCTTCGAGGAAGGCACCGCCACCCGCGATCCGGTGCGGCTCACCGACCGCTTCTTCCTCGGCAGCCCGCAGATCCGCGGCTTCGACATTCGCGGCGTCGGTCCGCGCATCCAGCGCCGCCAATATATCGTGAGCGCGCGCAACCCGACGACCGGCGAGCCGACCCAGTTCGCGATCTCGGACGACCCCGAGACCGTCGTCGACGACGCGATCGGCGGTCGCGCTTACTATCTCGCCCGGGCCGAGCTGGAGATCCCGCTCGGCGCTGGCGCGCGCGAGCTCGGACTGCGGCCGTCGATTTTCGCAGACATCGGTGCCTTGTGGGGCGTGCGCCGGCCCGCGACGCTCGACATCAATCCGCTCAACCCGCTGGCGCAGACGGAATGCCTTGCCACCAACGGCACAAAGCGGCTCAGCTTCAACGGTTGCGCCACCGGCGAGGTGGTGACGCGCGCCGCGATCGCACCCTTCCAGGAGCTGTTCGTGGGCAATTCCCCCTCACCGCGCCTTTCCGTCGGCTTCGGCGTCAACTGGAACTCGCCCTTTGGCCCGTTC
>DASZEO010000203.1:0-3651 GCA_035940755.1 Allosphingosinicella sp.
CCGCCCTCGCCTCGCGCGGATCGCCGTCCTGCTGGCCGAGATGGACGCCGTCGGCGCCGAGGCGCTTCGCCAGCGCCACGCTGTCGTTGACGATGAAGGCCACGTCGCGCTCCGCGCAGATCCGCTGCAGCGGCTCCGCCAGCCGCGCCGCGTCATGCTGGTCGAGATACTTCACCCGGAATTGAAATGCCGCGACGGAGCCGGCGTCAAGAGCCGCCTTGAGGCGCTCGGGAAAGGGGTCCGCCACTTCCAGGGGCGAGATGAGGTAGAGCCGGCAGGGCGGCCGGTTCTGCCGTTCAAACTGCGCGGCGAAGTCCGGGTCGAGATCATCTTTGCTCACGGTGCCGCTTCAGCCTCGGCCCGCTCGCCTGTCAAACACAGAAAAAAATCGGGTCTCCGGCCGCGGCCCTCGACCCGGGCGATGGGCGCGAAGCGCGCCTGCTCCATCAGCGCGCGAACTTCCTCTTCCTCCACCAGCCGAAAGCCGTGACGATGCCCCGCCCATTTGCGAAGCTCGTCCGGGGGCTCGAAGCAGATGGAGAGGGTGCCGCCGGGGCGGATCACGCGTGCGAATTCGCTCATCGCGCCGGCCGGGTCGGGCCAGAAGTAGATGCTATTGACGCTGCAAGCTTTGTCCACCGCCGCCTCGCCGATCGGCATCCCATCCACCGGCGCGCAGTTCAGCCGCAGGCGGTGCCGCTCCGCAGCGAAACGGCGCCGGGCAGCGGCAACCATTGCGGGTGAAAGGTCGATCCCGAAGACGTCGCCGCAGGTGTGTGCCAGGATCAGGGACAGCAGACCGCCGCCGCCGAACCCGACCTCGAGCACGTCCTCATCTCCGCGCAGCGCCAGCGCTTCCAGCGTCAGGGCGTTCATCGGAGCGCTGATCCGGTTCAGCCAGGGAGCGATGAGCGGGCGGGCCAACGGGCCGCGCGGACGGGCAAACTGGCGCGCAAGCCATCGCAGCCGCATTCAACCGTCACTCGCCGCCGGCCAGCGCGGCGGACTCGCGCAGATTGATCTGGTCCATGCGCTGACGGATCGGTTGCAGCTGCTGAAATATGCGAGCGATCGACTGGGCGGGCACCTGACCGCCTGTCAACTCCCCCGCATGGCGCCGCAAAATGCCCGCAAGGTCGTTCGCGAGCGGGAACATCTCCCCGTCGACCAGAAGCAGAGCTCGCGTGCGGCGGAAGATCGATATTCGAGCCTCGTCCCCTTCATTTTCCGCGGCGGCAAGCTCGGCGCCGTGGACCTCGAGCTCCGTCGCAAGCTTCGTGGTGCCTGCCCGCGCCGCCTCATCGAGCTCGGCCGCGAGATCGCGCAAGTCGCTCGCGAGCGATTGGTCGGTGCCGATGATTCCGTTGCTGGGCCAAGCGTTCAGGATCCGCTCGGCAGAGCGGAAGAACAGGACCTGCACGTTGATCGCGTCCCAGCCGCTCGTATCGCGCGGCGTCGCCGCGAGGCTCGCGCGCGTCATCAGGAGCTGCGCCTGGACCAGCAGTTGCAGGCTGCCCATCAGCCGGCGGCTCGCCTGACGGACGGCGGCAAGGTCGTTCCGCGCCATCGCCTCCAGGAGCGGGGTGAAGCTCAGGGCCACTTCTCGGCTCTGCGCGTTGAGCTGCCGCATATTCTGAACGATTGCGACCGGCTGAAGGTCCGCCGGTAGATCCAGTGACGCAAATGTCGGCGTCTCAAGCGCCGCCAGCTGAGCATCCGTACGCTCGGCGAGCGTCAGGATGTCGGCGATAGCTTGGCGGAAGCGGGCTGCTCCCTCCCCGGACCGACCCGCCGCGCGCGACTGCGCTTGAAGTCCTGCCAGGGCGGCATTTAGCGGCGCCTGGATCTCGCCTGCGCGGACGAGCCAGCGGCCAAACTCCGACAGCTCCGCCTCCAGCGCGGAAGCCGAGGGAAGTTCTTCGGTCGTCGCCGGCGATTGTAGCGTCGGCGTCGCGTCCACCGACGCGGCAGACGCGAGCAATACCGCCAGAGCAAAGATCATCCGCATAAACGCCCCCCTCCGCGCCTGCGCGGACGCCGGAGATATCAGCCTATCGGAGTTTCCCAGCTTGTCGAGCGGCTTCGCCCGAAGGCGCGCCGAAGATGCACATCGGTGCGTGGTGCATGCCAGCGACGACGCTGACCCTTGGACTCAACGGGGCGGCGTCAGGGCGCTTCCTGCCGTTCAGTCGGCGTCAGGCAGTCACCTTCTGGGTAGATGCTTCGAAGATCTCGTCAATCGCGGTGCCGAGCGTATGGTCGAACTCGTCGTCCGACATTTGATGACGCAGGTCCTCGAGCAGCGCCCGCGAGAAGCTGGCGATCATCCCCGGATTCTTCGCCAGCTCCCGGCACGCTTCGGAACGCGCATAGCCGCCGGACAGGGCGACGACGCGCACCACCCGCGGATGCGCGACCAGCGGCCGGAACAAGCCCGGCTCGGCCGGGAGGCTGAGCTTCAGCATGACGTCGCCGGAAACGCTCTCCAGACCCGCTAATATCTCCTCCAGAAGGATCCGATCCGCTTCGGCGCGCTCCGGGCTCTTGATATTCACCTCCGGCTCCAGGATCGGGACCAGGCCGGCCGCGAGCACCTGCTCGCCGACTTCGAACTGCTGACTCACGGCCGCGGCGATCCCCCGCCGGTTGGCGAGGTTGACGACCGAGCGCTCCTTGGTGCCGAACATGCCCAGCCCCTTGGCGCGGCTCAGCAGCGCGTCCAGGCCCGGCATCGGCTTCATGAGCTGGACGCCGTTCGAGTCTGCCTCGAGTCCCTTGTCGACCTTGATGAACGGGACGACGCCGCGCTCCATGAGGAGATCGGGGACGGGCCTGCCGTCCGCTTCGCCTTCCATGGTACGCTCGAACAGGATCGCACCGATCACCTTTTCTCCCGTGAAGGCGCGAGAAGTGATGATCCGCACCCGCATTCGGTGGATGAGGTCGAACATCTCTTCGTCGCTCGACCAGGCGCCCTCCCCGATGCCGTAGCCTTTGAGCGCCTTGGGCGTCGAACCGCCGCTCTGGTCGAGCGCGGCGATGAAGCCGTTCCCGTCCCTGATCTTGGCGGTCATTTCCGAATTCTGCATCGATCGGTCCTTCTCAGCGCTTGAGGGCTTCGACGCCGGGCAAGGCCTTGCCTTCCATCCATTCGAGGAAGGCGCCGCCGGCGGTGGAAACGAAGGTGAAGTCGTGCGCCACCCCGGCCTGGTTCAGAGCGGCAACGGTGTCGCCGCCGCCGGCGACCGACACGAGGCTGCCCTCCTGGGTCAAGGCCGCTGCGGTCCGGGCGAGCGCCACAGTCGCGGCATCGAACGGCGGCGTCTCGAAAGCGCCGAGTGGGCCGTTCCAGACGAGGGTGCGGCAGGTCTTGAGCGCATCGGCGAGCGCCTCGACGGCGGCCGGGCCGATGTCGAGGATCATCTCGTCGGCCGCAACCTCGTGGACGTTGCAGGTGCGAAGGCTCGGCGGGTTGGCGGCGAATTCCTTCGCCACCACGACGTCGTAGGGCAGGTGCACGGTGCAGTTCGCGCGCTCCGCCGCGTCGAGGATCTCGATGGCCGTCTCGGCCAGATCGTGCTCGGCCAGGCTCCTGCCGATGGCGACGCCGCGGGCGGCGAGGAAGGTGTTGGCCATGCCGCCGCCGATGAT
>DASZEO010000204.1:0-1938 GCA_035940755.1 Allosphingosinicella sp.
TCAGCTCCAGCTCGATGCGCCGCCCGAACGGCAGGAAGGCCGGCGTGCCGCCGCCGAGCAGGACCGGGTGGATCGAAAAGCCGACCTCGTCGACCAGCCCCGCCTCGAGGAGCGCGCTGCCGAGCTCGCCGCCGCCCATGACGATGATCCCGCCGCCCGGCTCGCCCTTCATCCGCCGCACGAAGCCGGCCGCATCCTCCCCGACCAGCACCGCGTCGGCCCCCTCCGGCAGCGCCTCGAGCGTGCGCGAGAAGACGTAGGTGGTGACTCCGCGAAGCTTCGGCCCGCCGCCCATGCGCTGCCCGATCTCGAACGTCTTACGCCCCATCAGCATCGCGTCGACACCGCGGAAGTTCTCGGCGCTGATCGCCGCCGAATCCTCGCTCCAGCGCGAGCCAGTCGATCGCCTCGCCCGGCCCGGCCAGGAAGCCGTCCAGGCTCACCGCCCCGCCATAGATCACCTTGCGCATCGCGGCCTCAGTACCGGCCCGCCGCCCGCTCGCGCGTCAGCAGTTGCGCCCCTGCTGCACCGGGTCGGCGCTGCCGCCGGTGTCGGAATCGGTGCAGTGGCGGGTATGGTCGGGCGGCCGCCGGATCGGCGGCTGCTGCCCGTTGCAGCGTACGCCGCGCCCGCCGGGGTCCGCGCCCGGCCCGCCGTCGCTGTCGGAGCAGCCCGACGGATATTCGCCATATTGCCCCTGGCCGCTGATCTCGCCCTGCGGCCCGCGGCCGTGGAATTGCGGGTCCGCATTGGGTCCGGTGTCGCGGTCGGTATAGACGCTGCGCGTGCCGACGCCGTAGCCGGGGCGGTCGCGCACCTCGCCGGTGTCGGCATCGGTCACTCCGGTATAGCTCTGCGCTTCGGCGCGTCCGGTCAGCAACGCCGTCGCACCGCCGCCAATGACGGCGCCTCCGGCCACGCTGGCAAAAAAGGAACGCCGGCTAAGCTTACGAGAGGTCTTCATCGGTCCCTCCTCGGTGCTTGTGGGACTCCAGCCTCTGCCTCTTCGCCGAGTCGCGCAAGCCCGGCCGGGGCCGATCGATCGGCGCCCGCGACCGCCCTCGACTCCCCGGCCGCTTATGTTAGTCTCGCTCAAGGCTGAGCGGGGGAGTCGCGCCGTGGCCATCGAAGACAATGTGCACGTCATCGCGCTTCGCCACGCTTACGCCCGCTGGCGCGAGACCAAGGGCGGAAGCGCCGAGGAGATCCTCGAGCTCTTCGACGACAAGATCGAGATGCGCTCCGTGCTGGCCCGCGAGGACGTTCCCAGCGAGCTTGCCGGCCGCCACGCCACCAAGGCCGAGGCGGCCGAATATTTCGCCGCTCTCGCCCGGGACTGGGAGATGATCGACTATGTCGTCGACCAGTTCATCGCCGACGGCGAATATGGCGAGGATGTGGTGATGGTCGGCCGCTGCGCCTGGCGCCACCGAGCCACCGGCGCACTGGTCGCTTCGCCCAAGATCGACATCTGGCGCTTCGAGTTCGGCAAGGCGACCCGCTTCACCGAAATGTTCGACAGCCTCGCCTTCGCCCGCGCCGTCGGAGCCGTCTCGTAGAACCGGTCGCCGCCGCAGAGAAATCTCACCAATCGGCGTCAGCAAAAAAGTGCTTTCCTACAGCTGGGGTGTTGTGGCTTACGCTGGCCGATGGAACAGAAGCAGAACCTCGAATCGCCGCGGATGATCGGCGAAACCGCCGCTTCCGCACATGACGGTCAGCGCGTCTTCACCGGCAGCTCAAATCGTCCGCCGCCCGGAGCTCCCCCCGCCGACGCGCGCGAGTTCCTGGCTGCCGCGGCCGCAGCCTTTCCTTTCACGCCGGTGCCGCTGCGCTATCGCAGCGACGGCTGGACCCCGGAGCGCCAGCGTCTTTACGTCGCGGCACTCTTTGCCACGGGCAGCGCCCGTAAGGCCGCGCACGCGGCCGGCCTGACG
>DASZEO010000205.1:0-15092 GCA_035940755.1 Allosphingosinicella sp.
GGGTTCGAGATCATCCTGTCGCTCAGCTACGAGCTGCTCGACCAGCATTGCCCCGAAGCGTGGAAGCAGCGCGATCAGGCAGGTGCTCCGGCGCTGACCGGCTGGGAGCCGCCTTCGGCCCTGCTGTCGCCGTCCAATGCGGAGGCGATGGGCTATTTGCAGGCGGTGGCGCGGGCGTTTGCCTTGCTGGCGGTGGAGGCGGGGCAGCCGGTGCGCTTCCAGGTCGGCGAGCCCTGGTGGTGGGTGACGGCGGACGGCCGCATCTGCCTGTACGACGCCGCGGCCGTCGCTGCGTTCACCCCGGCGCCAATCGCTGACGTGCGCTCGCCGCTCGACGCTGCGCAGAAAGCGACGCTCGATGCGGCGGGGACGGCGCTGGCCGCCTCCACGGCCGCCCTGTGCGCGGCGGTGCGCGAGGAGGCGGCGGAGGCGCAGTGCCTGCTGCTCGTCTACCTGCCGACGGTGCTCGACGCCGCGGCGCCGGAGGTGAAGCGGGCGAACGTGCCGCTTGAATGGTCGGCGCCAGCCTTCGACGTGCTCCAGCTGGAAGATTATGACTGGGTGACGAAGGGGCGGGGCACCGCGACGGCTCCGGCGGTCGCGGCGATGACGGCCCGGCTCGCCTATCCGGCGGCAGCCCAGCATTATTTCGCCGGCTTCGTGCTGACGCCCGAACAGCGGCATCTGTGGACGCCGATCGCCAGGGCGGCCCGGCAGGCTGCGCGGCGCGGCACGGCCGAGACGTTCGTCTGGGCGCTGCCGCAGGTGCTGCGCGACGGCTTCGTTCATTTCGGTGAAGGAGGAACGGCCATGGAGGCCTTCGACGACGTTCGGTTTCCGATCGCGCTGGGGCGGGAGGCGAGCGTGGAGCCGACCTTCTCGACCGCCATCGTCACCACGGCGAGCGGCGCCGAGCAGCGCAATTCCGAATGGGCCGACGCTCGGCTGCGGTTCGACGCCGGTCCCGGCATGCGCGGCGAGGCGGAGCTGAGGACGCTGATCGCCTTCTTCCGGGCGCGGCGCGGGGCGGCGGTCGGCTTCCGCTTCCAGGACCCGTTCGACCACAGCTCAAGCCCATCCGGCGGGCCGCCCGAAGCCGCCGACCAGCGCCTGGGCGAAGGGGACGGCGAACGGACCGAGCTCGCGCTCGTCAAAAGTTATGGGGATCAGGTGCGGCGGATCACCCGCCCGGTCGCGGGCAGCGTCCGGGTCGCCGTGGGCGGCATCGAGCGGGTGAGCGGGTGGACGCTCGGGGAGAAAGGCGTCGTCGCGTTCGACGTACCACCGGGCGACGGCGCTGAAGTGACGGCGGGCTTTCGCTTCGACGTTCCGGTGCGCTTCGCCGAGGACCGGCTCAGCCTCAGCCGCGCCACCTTCGCCGCGGGCGAGATCCCGTCGGTGCCGCTGATCGAGGTCCGCGAGGCCTAGCGCCCGACCAGCGGCTGCACCTTCGCCGCGCTTTCAACGCCAGGAGATTCTATCATGCCGGTGAGCTTTCTCGGCCGCAGCCTGACGACCGTCGCCTTGTGCTGGCGCCTCGAACGCCAAGATGGGGTGGCGCTCGGCTTCACCAGCCACGATCGCGACGTCGAGATCGAGGGACTGACCTACCGTGCCGCGCCGGGCATGCTTCCGTCGTCGATCAGCCTTTCGGATGGCTTCGACGTGCACACGCTCGACGTGGAGGGCGCCCTGACCAGCGACGCGGTGACTCGAACGGACCTGCGCGCGGGGCGGTGGGACGGGGCCGCGCTCAGCATCTTCATGGTCGACTGGGAGGATCCGGCGGGCGAGCGGCTCGCCATCGCCCGCGGCGAGCTCGGCGAGGTCACGACCCGCGGCGACGCGTTCGAAGCCGAATTGAGAGGGCCGACCGCTCTGCTGGAACGGCCGGTGGTGGAGCAGACCTCTCCGGAATGCCGCGCCGAGCTCGGCGACCGGAGGTGCCGCGTCGACATGGCGGGTCGAGTGCGGCTGACGCGTGTCGCGGCGGTGTTGGCCGAGGATCGGGTCCAGGTGGCCGAAGCGGCGCCCGGAGACGCTTATGCCTATGGGTGTCTGCGCTGGATGGGTGGCGCTAATAGCGGCCTCGACAGCAGGATCCGGAGGTCGCAGGGAACGGCGCTGACACTGCGCGAGCCGCCGCCCTTCGCGCCCGCCCCTGGCGATCTCGTCGAGCTTCGCGAAGGCTGCGACAAGAGCCTCGAGACCTGCGCCATCCGGTTCGCCAACGTGGCGAACTTCCGCGGTGAGCCGCATTTGCCCGGCATCGACCTGCTGACTCGCTATCCGGGCGCATGAGCCGATGAACGGGGATGAGATCGTGCGGCGGGCACGGGCGCTGCTCGGCGTCCGCTTCCGGGCGCAGGGGAGAGGTGGCGGCAGCGGCCTCGACTGCATCGGGCTGGCGGCGGCGGCGATCGCGCGCGAGCCGGTGCGGGCGGACTACCGCCTTCGCGGCGGATCGATGGCCGCGCTCGAACTTGGCATGGAGGCCGCGGGGTTGCGTCGGGTGCTGTCGCGCCAGCCTGGCGACGTTCTGACGATGCGGGCCGGGCCGGAGCAGCTGCACCTCGGCATCTGGACCGGGAGCGGGCTCATCCACGCCGACGCGGGATTGAGGTGCGCGGTCGAGCGGCCCGGCGAGCCGCCCTGGCCGGTGCTGGGGATCTGGAGACTGGAGGATTGAATGGCCACCCTGATACTTTCCGCTGTCGGCTCCGCCGTGGGCGGGCCCGTTGGCGGGATGATCGGATCGATCGTCGGCCAGTATGTCGACCAGACGCTCCTTTTCGCGCCGAAGCCGCGCCATGGGCCGCGCCTCGGCGATCTTTCGGTCCAGACCTCGTCCTACGGCACCGCGATACCGAAGATCTTCGGGCGGATGCGCGTAGCGGGCTGCGTCATCTGGGCGACCGACCTAGTGGAGACCCGATCGACCAGCGGCGGCGGCAAAGGGCAGCCGAAGGTGGTTTCGTACAACTACAGCGCCAACTTCGCCGTGGCGCTGTCGGCTCGGCCGATCCGTTCGGTGCGCCGAATTTGGGCTGACGGCAAGCTGCTGCGGGGCGCGGCGGGCGACTTCAAGTCCAGCACCGGCTTTCGGCTTTATCCCGGCGACGAGGATCAGGCGGTCGATCCGCTGATCGCCTCGGCCGAAGGCGGCGACCGGGCGCCGGCCTTTCGCGGCGTCGCTTACGCAGTGTTCGAGAATCTGGCGCTCGCCGATTACGGCAATCGGATTCCATCGCTGACGTTCGAGATCGAGGCCGATACGGCGCCCGTCCCCGTAGGCGCCATCGCGGAGGAACTCAGCGGCGGTGCGGTCCTCGCGCAGGGTACGCCGGCGGTGACCGGATACGCCGCGGGCGGCGACAGCGTGCGCTCGGCGGTTCAGACGCTGGCCGATATCATCCCGCTGTCGCTGGCGGATCACGACGGAAAGCTCGTCCTCGCCGCATCCGGCGGGTCGCCGAAGGCGCTGGCGGCGGAAGACGAATGCAGCCGACGCCAAGTGATCCGCCGGGCCGCCGTGGCGGTGCCCGACGAGGTGAGCCTCACTTATTACGACCCCGACCGCGACTTCCAAAACGGCCTTCAGCGGGCGACAGCGGGCAATCCCGCGAGCGCGCGGACAGCCGACCGGCGCGCGCTTCCAGCGGCTCTGGAGGCCAGTGCCGCAAAGGGTTTTGCGGAGCTGAGGCTCGCTGCGCTTTGGGCGGGACGGACCACCGCCAAGGCGGAGTTCGGCTGGCGCCAGGCGACCGTGCGGCCCGGCGAGACGGTCCAGCTTCAAGGCGAACCCGGCCGGTGGCGCGTCAATAGGTGGACGCTGCGCGCGGCGACGCTGGACCTCGAGATGAGTCGCCTTGCGGCCCACTCGCTGCCCCAGGCCGGGACGGCAGCACCTGGGCGGCCGGTGAGCGAGCCCGATCTGCCACACGGCGCCACGATCCTCCACCTCTTCGAGCTTCCGCTTGGCGGACCGCGCGACGGGCGCCCGCTGCTGTTCGCCGCCGCCGCGGGTCCGTCGGCCGGGTGGCGCCGCGCAGGGCTCCTCGCCAGCTTCGACGGCGGTGCGAGCTGGGAGGAAGCCGGTGCGACCGCGGCGCCGGCAACGGTCGGTGAGGCGCTGTCGGCGCTTTCGCCCGCAGGATCGACGCTGTTCGATGACGTCACCACTGTGGACGTCGAGGTGGTCAACGATTCCATGTGGCTGGAGAATGCTGCCGACGAAGGTCTCGCGACGGGCAGCAATCTCGCGCTGCTGGGGGACGAGCTGATCCAGTTCGGTCGAGCGCAATGGCTGGGGGGGCGGCGGTTCCGGCTGTCGCGCCTCCTTCGCGGCCGGCGCGGAACGGAGTGGGCGGCGCAGCAGCACGGCATAGGTGAGAGGTTCGTGCTGGTGGAGAAGGCGACTTTGGCGCTCATCGAGGCGCCGGCCGGATCCAGCGGCGGCGAGGTGCGGCTAAATGCGAGGAGCGTCGGGGACGCCGACGGCGGCGTTGCCGCGAGCCTCGTCCTGACCGCTGAATCGCTGCGCCCGCCGCCGCCGGTGCATTTTCGCGGCGAGCGCCTGACCAACGGAGACATCCTGCTTCGCTGGGTGCGCCGGAGCCGCCACGGGTGGGCGTGGAGCGACGGCGGCGACATTCCCCTGGGGGAAGAAAGGGAAGCGTACCGGGTGGCAATTTCCGGCCCGGGGTTGCTGCGCACGGCCGCGACTGCCGAACCGGCTTTTCTCTATGCGGCGGCGTTGCAGGCCGAAGACGGAGCTGCCGGTCCGCTCCAGTTCGCGGTGGAGCAGATCGGCACCCATGCGGCTTCGCGAGCCGCCATCCTCGATCTTTTCTGAAAAGGAGCAACCGGTGACGGAAACAAGCGCGCGCTTTCAGCTTCCCTTCCTGGTGCCCGGCCAGGCGCAGAAGGAGATGTTCCACAACGAAGCTTTGGCGGCGATCGACGCGCTGTTGCACGCGAGCGTCGAAAGCCACGTCCTGGCCGATCCTCCCGCGGTGCCCGCACCCGGGCAGAGCTGGATCATCGCCGCGCCCGCAACGGGTGCGTGGGCAGGGAGGGCCAATTTCCTGGCGAGCTGGACCGGCGGCGGCTGGCGATTTGCGTCTCCAGTCGAAGGAATGCTGGTCTGGAACAGGGCTTCCTCGCTGTGGCTGCGCTGGACCGGCGCAGCGTGGAGCGACGGGACCCTGCCGGCCTCGGCTGTCCTCATCGGCGGCCAGCAAGTCGTGGGCGCACGGCTTCCGGCGGTGGCAAGTCCCTCTGGCGGAACGGTAATCGACGCGGAAGCCCGGGCCGCTGTCGCGGCGCTCATTGCGACATTAAAATCACACGGGCTGACGGAATAAGAATCCGCTTCGCTGCGGTGCAACCTGAGGGGGGCAACGTCGTTGCTGCGCCTGCCTGCTAACCGCCGTTCATCTTCTGAGCGAACTGCGGCTTTTCAGCAACAGGTGAGGGGCGAAGCGTGCTTGCACGCAAAGTCCGCTTACCGTAAGGAGTGCACGTCGTTCCCGCTCGGGACGCAGAAGAAAGGGGAAGATTTATGCGGAAGCTCGCCATTGTTGTGGCGCTGTCGTCTACCGTGCTCGCGACTCCGGCACTTGCGCGCGATGGCGCCTGGTATGTCGGCGGCGATTTCGGTGGGTTGCTGGTCGAGGACACCGGATTCGACTTCGGCCTGACCCCGACCACGCCGAGTCAGCCGGATTCGCAAGTGGTCCTGGACCATTGCTGCGGCTTCGACGCCGCCGGGTTCGTCGGCTACGATCTTGGCGGGTTCCGCCTCGAGGCAGAGGTTGCCTACAAGCGGGCACGCGTCGATGACATCGAGTCGATCATCAGGCTTCCGGGCCAGAATACGCCGGGTGCCGGCCTCACCCAGGTTGCCATCTTCGAGGCGGGCGGTGGTAACACCACTGCACTGAGCTTCATGGTCAACGGCATGCTCGACTTCGGCGACGACGACGGCCTCAGCGGCTTCGTCGGCGGCGGCGTGGGCATCGCTCGCGTCAGCTTCAACAACATCCGCGCCTTTGAGAATCAGGGCGCGTTCGTCGACGATTCCGACACCCGCTTCGCGTGGCAGATCGTTGCCGGCGTTCGCCAGGCGATCACCGACAATATCGACGTGACGTTGCGTTATCGCTTCTTCAATGCCGAGGACCTGCGGACGGTCGATTTCCGCGGTTTTGAGTCCGAAGCGCGGTTCCGGTCGCACAGCTTGCTCGGCGGCATCACCTTCAACTTCGGAGCGCCTGAGCCGCCGCCTCCGCCGCCTCCGCCGCCGCCTCCGCCTCCGCCTCCGCCGCCGCCGCCGCCTCCGCCGCCGCCGCCGCAGACGGTCGGACCGTTCATCGTCTTCTTCGATTGGGACAGGGCGGACATCACGCCGCAGGCCGCTGCGATCCTGGACAATGCTGCTTCGCAGTACCAGACGACCGGCCAGGCGCGGGTGGTCCTCGCGGGTCACGCCGACCGTTCGGGTCCGGCCGACTACAACGTGGGCCTCTCGCAGCGCCGTGCCGACAATGTGCGCCAGTACCTTGCGGGCCGCGGCATTCCGGAGAGCGCGATGACCACCGAAGCGTTCGGCGAGAGCCGGCCGCTGGTCGAGACCGCCGACGGCGTCCGCGAGCCACAGAACCGGCGCGTGGAAATCACCTTCGGCCCCGGCTCCGGCTGGTAAGAAGGCCGTCCGCCGCTTCGGCGACGGGCACCGCCACTCAAATTCGGAGCCGGTCTTCGGGCCGGCTCCTTTTTTGTCTGCGCCACCGCCAGCCGCCGCTTGGCGAGCGCGAAATCATCTGTTCGCGTGCCGGTGGCTTTGGTAACCGTCCAGCCGAGATTTCCCGGGAGCTGCAATGCGGATTGCTATCATTGGGACTGGCTATGTCGGGCTGGTCTCCGGCGCCTGTTTTTCCGATTTCGGCCATGATGTCGTGTGCGTCGACAAGGACCGACGCAAGATCGCCGCACTCGAGGCGGGCACGATGCCGATCTTCGAGCCCGGGTTGGAACGGCTGGTCGAGCGGAACGTCGCCGACGGCCGGCTGAGCTTCACGACTGACCTTGCGGGTGCAACCGACGGCGCGGAAGCGATCTTCATCGCGGTGGGAACCCCGTCACGTCGCGGCGACGGCCATGCCGACCTCAGCTACGTCTACAGCGCTGCGGCCGAAATCGCCGAGGCGCTGACCGGGCCAGCGGTGATCGTCACGAAATCCACCGTGCCGGTGGGGACCGGCGACGAGGTCGAGCGGATCGTGCGTGAGCGCGCCCCGCGGGTCCAGACTTGGGTCGTATCGAACCCGGAGTTCCTCCGGGAGGGTGCGGCCATTGAGGACTTCAAACGGCCCGATCGCATAGTCATCGGTTCCGAGGACCCGGCGGCCGCCGACGTAATGCGTGAAATTTATCGGCCGCTCTACCTGAACCAGGCGCCGCTGCTGTTCACCTCCCGGCGCACGGCGGAATTGATAAAATATGCTGCCAATGCGTTTCTCGCGACGAAGATCACCTTCATCAACGAGATAGCGGATCTCTGCGAGGCCGTTGGCGCGGACGTGCAGGACGTTTCGCGCGGGATCGGGCTCGATCGGCGGATCGGCTCGAAATTCCTTCACGCGGGGCCGGGCTATGGCGGCTCCTGCTTCCCGAAGGACACGCTGGCACTGCTGAAGACGGCCGAGGACAACCAGGCGCCGCTGCGGATCGTGGAGTCCGTCGTCAAGGTGAACGAGGCGCGAAAGCGAGCGATGGGCCGCAAGGTAATCCGCGCTTTGGGCGAGGAACCGCGCGGCAAGACGGTGGCGCTGCTAGGCCTGACCTTCAAGCCGAACACCGACGACATGCGCGACGCCCCGTCGCTCAGCATCGTCCAGGCACTGCAGGATGCCGGCGTCAGCGTCCGCGGCTACGATCCCGAAGGCATGGAGCAGGCGCGGCCGCTAATGCCCGGCGTGGAGCTGTGCGCAAATCCGTACGAAGCGGCTGCAGGCGCCGATGCGGTGGTGCTCATCACCGAGTGGGACGTCCTTCGGGCGCTCGATCTCGAGCGGCTTGCAGCGACCATGGCCGAACCAGTCCTCGTCGACCTGCGCAACGTCTACCCGCCCGACGAGGTGAAGGCCGCGGGCCTGCGCTGGCACGGCGTGGGCAAGGCCGAGGGGCAGCCGGTCGCCTGAGGCCGCGTACGAAACCGTTCCTCCCCCGGCTCGTTGGAGTTGCCGAGGAGGATTGTATGACGCTGACCAAGGTCGCGCTTGTCTGTTCCGGCTTTGCCGCAGCCTTGGCCGGTTGCGCGGGCCAAGCGCCGGTGGAGCCGGTCTCGTCGCCGGGCGAGGTTCGCGCCGACGTGCGCGACGCCGCGGGGCGGCTCATCGCTACGGCCATTGCCACTGAGGGCGCTGACGGGGTCCGGGTAAGGCTGGAAACTTCCGCCCTGGCGCCCGGCGGCTACGGCGCCCACATCCACAGCGTCGGCCGCTGCGACCCTCCGGGTTTCGAAAGCGCGGGTCCGCACTGGAATCCGGCACAGCGCCAGCATGGCAGCCAGAACCCGCAGGGCCAGCATCTGGGGGACCTGCCCAACCTGATCGTCGGCGCCAACGGCGAAGGCAGCTTCGAGTTCGCTATCCCGGGGGCAACGCTCGCAGGCCGCCGCGGCATGCTCGACGGCGACGGCGCGGCCATCGTCGTCCATGCCGCCGCCGACGATTACCGGACTGACCCGAGCGGCAACAGCGGCGCCCGCATCGCCTGCGGCGTGTTGGGCTAGCTAGATCGGCTCTCCAGCGGCGCGGGCCCGCTCTACTTTACTCGCTTCAAGCGCCGCGATCCGGCGCGAAGCAATCCACAGACCCAGCAGCGTCAGCGGCGGCATGACGTACAGCGCCGCGATGCCGGTCGGCAGGCTGCCGGTGAGCACCGACATTTTGCCCGCATAATAAGGCCCCAGAGCGAGGCCGACCATGGTCGTGCCAAGGATGTAGGTGGCCCCCGCCGTCGCCCGCATCCTGGGAAGGACCAGATCCTGCAGCGTCGCGACGGCCGCGCCGACCCACGCCGACGCCAGCATGTGGGCGAACGGATTGACGATGTAGAAGGCGGCGAGATTGTCCGTGGTCAGGAGGAATGCAACGATCGGGATCGGCAGGACGGCCGACAGCATGTTGACGAAGATGCGCCCGCGCGGATCGCGCTGGCGCCACAGGTCCGAAATGTAGCCGCCCAGGATCACGCCTGCGGCCGCAGCGACCGCAGCGGTCCATCCGATGATCAGCCCGACCTCCGCCTTTGCCGAAAGACCGCCGAGGAAGCGCGAAGGGGCGGTGCCGCCGCCGTAGAAGTGGGCCTCCACGTAAGGAGGAATCCAGAAGCTGGTCGCATAAGTGACGAAGGAAATGCTGCCGAAGGCGACCGCCAGCAGGACCACCGTCGGCGAGCCCCAGATCAACCGGTAGACCGGCAGATCGCGGTGCTTGAGGGCCTGCACCCACGAGAAGATCGCGTAGGCGCCGAGGCCGTAGGCGGCCCATTGCGGCCCGTCGCCGGTGACACGGTAGAGGCCGTAGCCGGCAGCGATAACGAACCCAAGGAACAGCACGTTCGTCCGCAGCGCGCCGGGAATCCTCGCGACGTTGATCAGAGTCAGCGGCGGGAGGATCGCGAGCAGCTCCCTGCCGAAATCCGGCCACGCATTCGGTTGCACGATAGGCTGCGGAAGACCATCCGAAGCGCCGCGCTGCGGCTCGCGCAGCGTCAGCACCCACAAAGCCAGCAACAGGCCGGGGATTCCCACCGCGAGAAACGCCGCCTGCCAACCGGCGAGGCCTAACGGCGCCGCGGCGGGATCCGGATAGGCCGCATTCCACCGGCTGAGGACGAGGCCGCCGATCGGAAGGCTGAGCGCGCCGCCTATGTAGAGGCCGCTCGAGTAGATCGACAGCGCGGTGGCACGCCGCTCTTTCGGGAAGCTGTCCGAGATCATGGAATAGGCGGCCGGCGAGGCGCTGGCCTCGCCGATGCCGACGCCGATGCGGGCTGCCGCGAGAAGGCCGAAGCTGTTGGCAAAGCCCGACAAGGCCGTCATCGACGACCAGAGCGCCAGCCCGATCGCCATCAGCCGCCCGCGATACCAGCTGTCGGCGAGCCGCCCGAGCGGAATTCCGAACAACGCGTAGAACACGGCGAACGCCGTTCCGTAGAGGAAGCCGATCTGGGCATCGGTGACGCTGAGGTCGCGCTTGATGTCGCCGACGAGGATCGAGATGATCTGCCGGTCGATGAAGTTGATGACGTAAACGAGGACGAGGACGAAGAGCGCGTACCAGGCATAAGCGCCGATGCGCGGTTTCGGGGCGGCCGCGGCGGCTTCGTCGGGCATCGACGCCATACAGCACCCTCTCGTTGTGCTTGCGTTCGGCTCTGGCTAGCAGAGCGTCCGGCTTTGGCAACACAAGGGCTGGCGAATGAAGAGGCGCGTGCTGTTCGTCTGCCTTGGCAACATCTGCCGATCGCCCCTCGCCGAGGCGGTGTTCCGCCTCGAGGCGGAGCGAGCGGGGCTGGACGTGGATGTCGATTCCGCGGGAACGGGAGGCTGGCATGTCGGCGAGCCGCCTGACTGGCGCGCGCAGGCGCTGGCGAAGCGCCACGGCCTCGACGTCGGCGATCTTCGGGCGCGGCAGGTGAGCCCGGAGGATTTCCGGCGCTTCGACCTGATCCTCGCCATGGACCGGCAGAATTTCGCCGAGCTCCACCGGATGCGGCCCGACGCCGGCCACGCCGAACTGACGCTGTTGCTTGACCATGTGCCGGGGCGGGAGGGGCAGAGCGTCGCCGATCCTTATTACGGCGGGGAAGCCCATTTCGACGTCACCTGGGCGGATGTCAGTGCGGGCGCCCGCGCCCTTGCCAACAAGCTGGCGGAGGTGCCGTGAGCGCCTTCTCTGAGCGCGTTGCGCAAATCACCGGCGTGCCGGAGGCGCAGCTCGAGCGGCTCGCCGGCGGCGACCTTTCCGAGGTCCTTCTGCTCCGCCGCCCGGATCGCGGGGTGGCGGTCGCGAAAGGCGGACCCAATGTCGGTGTCGAGGCAGCGATGCTTCGAGGTCTCGCGCAGGCCGGGGTTCCGGTTCCTCAGGTCCAGGGCGAACATGAGGACGTGCTGCTGCTCGAGCATGTCGACAGCGACGGGGTGTTCAGCCCACGCGCCTGGGCGAGCATCGGCGCGTCGCTCGCGCATATGCACGCGCAGCACGGGGACCGCTACGGCTGGCCGGTGGATTACAGCCTCGGCAGCGTCCATCTCGACAATCGCGCGCAAAGTGCGTGGCCCGCTTTCTGGGGCGAGCAGCGGCTGAACTCGACCGCCAGCCTGCTCGACCGGCCGTGGCGCGAGCGGGTGGAGCGGCTGGTCGCCCAAATAGACGATCGGTTGCCCCAGGCTCCGCCGCCGTCCCTGCTCCACGGCGATCTGTGGAGCGGCAACATCCTCGTGCGCGAAGGACAGTTGGCGGCGCTGCTGGACCCGGCCTGCTATTACGGCCATGCTGAAGTCGATCTGGCAATGCTGACCTTGTTCGATTCCCCGCCGGAGGAATTCTGGACCGCCTATGGCGGCACCCAAGCCGGTTGGGCCGAGCGCAAGCCGATCTACCAGCTCTTCCCCGCGCTCGTTCATCTGCGCCTCTTCGGCGGCGGGTACGCGCCGTTGGTCGATCGGCTGCTCGACTCGCTCGGCGCCTGAATTTCAGTCCAGCGGATAGCGTTCGACGACCGAGTAGACCGCGCCGTCCGGGGTGAGGCGGCTTTCGAACAGGTCGAAGTGCTCGACCGCGAACGGGGCGCTCGCCAGCCCGCCGGACTGCTCCAGCAAGCCGCCGACGCGTCCTGAGCTGCGCTTCAGCCGGGCGAGCGTGATGTGCGGCAGGTAAGCCCGCTGCTCGGGGGCGATTCCCACGCGGCCGATCGACTGGTCGACCTTCTTGTGAAGCGCCTTGAGCGGTCCTTGCGGACTTACCCCCGCCCACACCGTATCCGGCTGGCCGCGCCGGTCGAACGTGCCGACACCGTTCAGCGCGATCTCGAAGCGGGGGTGATGGATGGCGCCCAGCGCGGCGTGGATGTCCACCGCCTGATGGCGGTCGACCTCGCCGATGAAGCGAAGCGTCAGGTGCAGCTGGTCATCGGTTTGCCAGCGAGCGCCGCTGATACCGCCCATGGTGTCCAGGAGCAGATCCCTGACGAGGCGCGGCGGACGGATCGCGACGAAAAGCCGGTGCATCCGCCGCCGCTAGCAAAACGGCGGCGGAGAATCATGGTTAGCGGACTCGCGCCCTGTCCGGTTTCGCTTGAAAGCCGCCCTCAATCCCACGATATTGCAGCCACACGGCAGATTTTTGCCGGGCAAGGGAGTTTGAGAAGATGGCCAATTGGTCGGATCCGCGCCTCAGCGGCAGCTCGCCAGCCGCGCCAACCGCGGGTAGCGCTGACCTCGCGCTCGACGCCGGGCTGCGGGCGCACATGGTGTCGGTCTACAATTACATGACCTCAGGCATCCTGCTGACGGGTATCGTCGCATTGCTGTTCGCCGAGAGCGGCGCGGTCATGTCGCTGTTCAATATGAACACTGGCGGCCCGTCGCTGCTCGGCTACCTCGTGATGTTCGCGCCGCTCGGGATCGTGCTGTGGATGAGCTTCGGCATCAACCGAATCTCGACCGCTACGGCGCAGGTCCTTTTCTGGGCCTTCGCAGTGATCATGGGCGTGTCGCTGTCGACGATCTTCCTCATCTACACCAACGCGTCTATCGCGCTTACCTTCTTTGCGACGGCGGCGGCGTTCGCCAGCCTCAGCCTCTACGGCTACACGACGAAGCGGGACCTCTCGGGCCTGGGAACGTTCTTCCTGATGGGCCTGGTGGGGCTGATCGTCGCCTCCGTGGTGAACCTGTTCTGGATGAACGACACGTTCAGCCTGCTGATCGCCGCCGTTGGCGTGCTGATCTTCGCCGGCCTCACCGCCTACGACACGCAGAAGATCAAGAGCATGTACTTCGCCGTCGCCGGCAGCGATTTCGCCGGCAAGGCGGTCGTGATGAGCGCGCTGACGCTCTATCTCGACTTCATCAACATGTTCCTCTTCCTGCTTCGTTTCCTCGGCAGCCGCGACTGAGCGGTGGGAGCGAGAAAAATTCCAGGGGCCCGGTGGCAACGCCGGGCCCTTTTTTGTGCCCGGGAACGATTGCGGTAGCTTTGCGCCGGGGGGGAGCCATGAACCTCAATTTCCTTTGGGCCACGCTGCTCGGCGGCTTTCTCGGCTCGCTGGCGGACTGGCTCTTTGCGGGTCTGCTCTTCCACCAGCGCTATAACCGACATCCGGAGGTGTGGCGCCCTGGCGCAGGCGCGATCCGCAGCCGCATCATTATCGCCCAAGGCCTGTGCCTGGTGACCGCCGGCGCCTTCGTCGCGCTCGCGGTCAAGCTCGGCCAGACCGACTATGTCGGCGCCCTGAAGCTCGCGGCCATGGTGTGGCTGATCGGACCGCTGCCCCTGCTGCTTGCCAACTTCCTCTTCATCAAGATCGATCCGCTGGTGACGGCGAGCCACTCGGCGGGCTGGCTCGTCAAGCTGCTGCTGTGCGGCGCCGCCGCAGCGCTACTGCTCTAGCGCAGGTGCCGCCGGACGTAGTGGAGGGAGACGCGACCCAGGCCGGCGGCAGGCCCGGCCCGACCGCGCCTCCTGCGATGCGGCTGAGTCGGCCATGCAGACGCGCCGATCCCTCCTTCCTGCTTGAATGGGTCGTACAGTGCGATGGCGCGGGACGAACCTCCTCGGTCACGTCGGCTGCGGCTCCTGCTTGGGCATCAGCGCATCGTCCAGCTCGCGCGCGCGCAGCGCTGCGGGCCGGGCCTGAAGGCGGCCGAAATAGTCGGTGAAGGCGGGCCGCTTGTCTATCGAGCCGAACATCATCCCCCAGCCGATCTGCGAGCCGACATAGACGTCGGCGGCGGTGAATTGCTCCCCGCAGATGTAGCCCCCATTGGCGACTGCGCTCTCAAGGCAGTTGACCGTGTCCTCGAAGCTGCCGTAGCCGGCCATCGCCTTCTTGTCCTCAGGTGCGAGCAGCCCGAGCGACTTGGCCGTGATCGCCGCCTCGACCGGCCCGGCGGCGAAGAACAGCCAGCGATAATAGGTGCCGCGCTTGGCGTTCCCCGGCGGGGGTGCAAGGCCCCGGTCCGGGAACATGTCGGCCAGGAAGGCGCAGATCGCCGCCGCTTCGGTAACGATCGTGTCGCCATGCCTGATCGCCGGCACCTTCCCCATCGGATTGATCGCCAGATATTCCGCCGCCTTCATCGAGGTGCCGTAATCGAGCACTACCGTTTCGTAAGGATGGCCTACTTCCTCGAGCATCCAGCGGACGATGCGGCCGCGCGACATCGGATTGGTATAGAAGGTAAGGGTCTCGGTCATCGGCGCCTCCATTGCCAAGGCGCGACCTTAGCGCCGCTCCCACCGAAGCGGGAGTCCGCGCTCCGCGGAGCTCGCGCTAGACCTGCTGTTCGGGCTGGTCGGCCTCCTTGGCAGGCGTGCCGGCCTTCTTCTTCTTGCCGGCCTTGGGCGGGGCGGGGATGATCTCGAAGGTCGGCGCATTGTCCTTGATGCGCACCTTTACCTCGCCCCCGTGGACGAGCTTGCCGAACAGCAGCTCCTCCGCCAGCGGCTGCTTGATCTTCTCCTGCACCAGCCGGCCCATGGGGCGGGCGCCGTAGAGCTTGTCGTAGCCGCGCTCCGTGAGCCACTTGCGGGCCTCCTCGTCCAGCTCGATGTGGACGTTGCGGTCGGCCAGCTGAAGCTCGAGCTGGAGGATGAACTTGTCCACGACTCGGGCCACTACGTCCGGCGGCAGGTAGCCGAACGGCACGATCGCATCGAGCCGGTTGCGGAATTCGGGCGAGAACATCCGCTTGACGGCCTCGTCGCTGGCATCCTCCTTCGACACGTTGCCGAAGCCGATGCCCTCGCTTGCCATGTCGGCCGCGCCGGCATTCGTCGTCATAATCAGGATGACGT
>DASZEO010000206.1:0-6975 GCA_035940755.1 Allosphingosinicella sp.
CGAGGCCGAGCACCTTCGGTTCAACCAGCGCGAGCGGCTGCCGCACCATTCGAACGGAATGCGCTTTACCGCCGCCGCCCCGGATGGAGCCACGGAAAGCCGGGTCTATTACTCCACCGGCGGCGGCGCCGTCGCCGACGAAGCGGCGGTGACCCGCAACGCGCCCCCCGAGGGCGTGTGGGACGTCCCCTACCGCTTCAGCTCCTGCGCCGAGCTGCTCGATTTCGCGCGCCGCGACGGCCTCAACATCGCCGACATCGCCCGAGCCAATGAGCGGGCGGCGTTGACGGACGAGGAGATCGACCGCCGGCTCGACACGATCGTCCAGGCGATGTCCGCGTGCATCGACCGCGGCATGGCCGCCGACGGCATCCTGCCGGGCGGGCTCAACGTGAAGCGGCGGGCGCCCGCCCTCTACCGGCTGCTGACCGAGCGGGCGGAGCGGGCGCTGTCGGACCCTCTCACGGTTATCGACTGGGTGAACCTGTGGGCGCTCGCGGTCAACGAGGAGAATGCCGCCGGCGGGCGCGTCGTCACCGCCCCGACCAACGGCGCGGCCGGCATCGTGCCGGCGGTGCTGCGTTACTATCAGCGCTTCACGCCGCGCACGAGCTATGACGGCGTGCACGATTTCCTTCTCACCGCCGCCGCGATCGGATCCCTGTTCAAGGAGAATGCGTCCATCTCCGGCGCCGAGGTCGGCTGCCAGGGCGAGGTCGGGGTCGCCTGCTCGATGGCCGCGGCAGGGCTGACCGCGGCGCTCGGCGGGACTCCCGGCCAGGTCGAGAATGCCGCCGAGATCGGCATGGAGCACAATCTCGGCCTCACCTGCGATCCGGTCGGCGGCCTGGTCCAAGTGCCCTGCATCGAGCGCAACGCGGTCGGCGCGATCAAGGCGATCGAAGCCTCGCGGCTGGCGCTGGTCGGCGACGGCTCGCACCGGGTCAGCCTCGACCAGGTGATCGAGACGATGCGCAAGACCGGCCTCGACATGAACGAGCGCTACAAGGAAACCTCGCTCGGTGGCCTCGCCGTCAACGTGGTCGAGTGCTGAGGGCCTAGAACAAGCGGGTGAGGCCGTAGGCGGCGGCGGCGATCAGCGCGGCGGCGGGAAGCGTGACGATCCAGGCGAAGATGATGTTGCCGGCCACGCCCCAGCGCACCGCCGAGGCCCGGCGGGCGGCGCCGACGCCCATGATGCAGCCGGCGATGGTGTGGGTGGTCGAGACCGGAATGCCGAGCCAGGTCGCAGCGAACAGCATGATCGATCCGCTTCCCGACGCGCAAAAGCCCTGGTGCGGAGTCAGTCGGGTGATCTTCGATCCCATCGTGTGGACGATCCGCCAGCCGCCCATCAAGGTGCCGAGACCCATCGCCGACTGGGCGCAGATCACTACCCAAAACGGCACGTAGAACTCGCCGCCGAGATAGCCCTGGCTGAACAGGAGAACGGCGATGATGCCCATCGTCTTCTGCGCGTCGTTGGCGCCGTGGCCGAGCGAGTAAGCGGCCGCCGAGACGAGCTGGGCGCGGCGGAAGAAGCGGTCGCCCGCCCCGGCACTCACCCGCTTGAACATCCAGGACGTCAGCACCATCAGCAGGAGCGCGACGATCATGCCCAGCGTCGGCGACAGGAAGATCGCGACCGTCGTCTTCATTACACCCGACGATTCCACGACTGCGAAGCCGCCTTTGGTGATGCCCGCGCCGAGCAGCCCGCCGATCAGGGCGTGGCTGCTGCTGGACGGGATTCCGAGCACCCAGGTGATCACGTTCCAGGCGATCGCACCGGACAAAGCGGCGAAGATGACGGTGGGATCGATGATCAGCGGGTCGACGATGCCCTTGCCGATCGTCTCGGCGACGTGAAGCCCGAAGAACAAAAACGCGATGAAGTTGAAGAACGCCGCCCACGCCACGGCGACCTGCGGGCTCAGGGCTCGCGTCGAAACGACGGTCGCGATCGAGTTGGCGGCGTCGTGGAGGCCGTTCATGAAGTCGAACAGCAGCGCGACGCCGATCAGCGCGACCAGCAGCGGGAAGGCCAAAGTCGGCTCCATCAGGCGTGGTCGATCACGATGCCCTGGATCTCGTCGGCGACGTCCTCGAGCCGGTCGAGCACCCGCTCGACGTGGCTGTAGATTTCACGGCCAACGATGAAATCCATCGGCCGCTCGGCGCCATAGGCCTGGAAGATGGCTTTGAGGCCGCTCTCGTGGAGCTGGTCGGCCTTGCCTTCGAGGTGGACGATCTCCTCGGTGATCTCGTGCAGCCGGGCGGCATTGCGGCCGATGTTGCGCATCAGCGGGACGGCCTGCTGGACGAGCCGGGCCGACGCGGCGGCGTGCCGGCTCATCTCCTGCATCTGCGGCTCGAATTTATCGACGCCGTAGAGGCCGATCGCCTTCGCCGTCTGCCACATCTCGTCCAGAGCGTCGTCCATCGACGAGGCGAGCGCGGTGATCGCGCTTCGGTCGAACGGCGTGATGAACGACCGGCGCACCGCCACGAGCACCTCGCGGGTGACGTCGTCGCCGCTCGATTCGTGGTCGCCGATCAGCGCGCAGGATTCGTCGATCCCGGCCTCGCCGGCGAACATGGCTGCCATCGTGTCGGCACCCTCGACCAGGATATCGGCGTGGCGGCGGAACATGTCGAAGAAGCGATCTTCCCGCGGCATGATCGCCCGCACGATGTTCAGCATGTCACGGTCCCCTTCGAGCGCGCCTGTACAGCCGCCATGCCGATCTGAAAAGCCGCGTGAGGAAACCGCGCTCGCTTGACTCCCTGGGCGGCCTGTGAGGGTATGGCGGCGCCCGTTCCGCGCCGGTGCGGCGTGGCTTTTTCACAGATTCGAGGGAGGGGCCGATGGCCGTTTACACGATCGACGGGACGCTCGAGGAGGCGGTGCTGAAGCGGGTCCGCCGCAACCTGCGGGTGTATGAGCGGCTCACCTTCCGCCAGCGCGACGGCACCACCAAGTCGATCGCGAAGGCGGTGGTCGACGCGCGGGTGGCCGAGCGGCTGCTGCCGGGGACGAGCGGGCGCTTCTACCTCTACACCGCCATCGACCATCGCGGCGTCCACGGGATTCGCGACGATTCGGGGCGGGCGATCTTCGGCTATCCGATGAACAACGAGAAGGCGATGATCTGGACCATTCCGATCATGGTGGTGATGATCGCGCTGCTGATGATGGTCGGCAAAATCCCCCTCCTCGCCGTGCTGGCGCTGATCATCTCGGTTCCGGCCTTCTTTTTCTACCGCCGCACCCGGATGGAGGCGACGAAGCAGTTCCAGGGCGACAGCGGCTACGCGGCATCGCCGGGCGCCGCGGCGGAGCCGGTGCTCGGAGCCTGATGGCGCAAGGCACAGGCTGGACCTATCGCGACGCCAGCACTCCGGCACGCCTGGCCCGGTGGCTGCTATGGGTGCAGGCGGGGCTTTCGGTGCTCACCGTGGCCTTCGTTTGGATGCGCGGCCTGGAGCCCCAGGAGGCGGGGCCGCCCGAAGGCGCGCTGCTGATCGTCCAGGTGGTGGTGTTCATCGCCGGCGCCGTCCTAACGCTGCGCTGGCTCTACCTTGCCAACGGCAACGCCCGGGCCCTCGGCGCCACGGACATGATGGTGACCCCCGGCTGGGCGGTGGGATGGTTCTTCGTGCCGCTGGCGAACCTGGTCATGCCCTTCCAAATGATGCGCGAGCTTTGGAAAGCGAGCGCCCGGCCGGCCGACTGGCAGATGGAGCGCGCCCCGGCGGCGATCCTGCTGTGGTGGCTGCTCTGGCTCGCCTCGGGCGCGACCGGCGCCTTCGCCTCGGCGCTCTCGACCGAGCCGGAGCTTGCCGAAGGCTCGGCCGCGGAGGCGATCTACCTGCTTTCCGACCTGTGCTTCATCCCGGCGCTGCTGCTCATGGCGTGGCTGATCGGCCGGATCGAGGCGATGCAGCGGCGCGCACTGCCCGACAGCGTCTTCGCCTAGCCGGCCGGGCGGGCGCGCCAGCCGCCGACGGCATCCGGCGGCGCGCCCGGATCGGCGACGATCTCCGCGTCTTCGACGATGCCTCGAAAAGTCTGCGGCCCGCCCGGCAGATCGGCCTGGAAGTGGAGGCTGCGCCCGCGCAACGCCACGTCGCGCAGGGGACGGCCGCCAAGGGTCCCGGAAACCTGCTGGAAGCGCTGCTCGAGCTCGAGCGGCAGGACGGTTCCGTCGCTAAGCAGCAGCGTCCAATGGCCTTCCGCCACCGCCGGCACGATCCACAGATAGATGTGGGAAGCGTCGATCTCCCGCTCCGCGTCCGGGCGCCAGTCGCCGAGCGTGTAATTGTGGCTGACGATTCGCGTGCCCGGGCGAAGTTCGGTGAGCAGGCGCGGCCGAAGCCGCATGTTGACGTCCGGAAGGAGGTACATCGTCACCACACTCGCTTGGCGCAGCGGCGTGTCGAACAGGTCCTGCCGGCGGAACTGCGCCCGCGAGGCGACCTGGGCCACGCCGGCGGCGCTCGCGGCCTCGGCCACTCTCGCGGGGTCAATGTCGACGCCGAGCGCCCGAGCGCCGCGCTGCGCCGCCATGATCGGGATTCGCCCGTCGCCGGAACCGAGGTCGATTAGGTAATCGTCCGGTCGAAGCTCGGCCATGTCCAGCATCGCTTCGACCACCCGCCGCGGCGTCGGCACGTAGGGCACTTCGAGATCGGCTTCGGCGACTGAAGCGGAAGGCGCCGGAACGAAGGGATCGATGCCGCTGCCGCCGAACGTGCAGCCGGCCAGGAGCAGGAGCAGCGGGAAGGGCGCGCGCATGCGACGAGGACTAGCAGAGCGGCGTGCGCTTGTATCGCCGGGCGCCGCTTGCCATCTGCCGCGGCATGACGACGCCCCCGCTCAAGGTCGCAATCATCCCGGTGACTCCGCTTCAGCAGAATTGCTGCCTGATCTGGTGCACCCGCACGATGAGGGGCGCCTTCACCGATCCGGGCGGCGACCTGGAGCGGCTGAAGGCGGCGGCGCGCTCCCAGGGCGTGACGATCGAGAAGCTGCTGCTCACCCACGGCCATATCGACCATTGCGGCTCGGCCAAGATCCTCGCCGAGGAGCTCGGCGTGCCGATCGAGGGCCCGCACGAGGCGGACCGTTTCTGGATCTCACGCCTGGAGGATGACGGCCGCGCCTATGGCATTCGCGGCAAGACCTTCGAATCCGACCGCTGGCTCGTGGACCGCGACCGGGTGACGGTCGGCGAGCTGGTTTTCGACGTCTATCACTGCCCCGGCCACACGCCCGGCCACGTGGTCTTCCACCACCCGCCTTCGCGCCTGGCGATCGTCGGCGACGTCCTCTTCCAGGGCTCGATCGGCCGCACCGACTTCCCGATGGGCAATCATCAGGACCTGATCGACGCTATCACGACGCGGCTCTGGCCGCTCGGCGACGAGACCGCCTTCGTCCCCGGCCACGGCCCGATGAGCACCTTTGGGCGCGAGCGCCAGACCAACCCGTTCGTCGCCGACCGCGTCCTGGCCAAGGCATGAGAACTCCCGATTGACTCGCCAGGCCTCCCGCCGAAAATAAGCAAAAAAGGGGGAGGAACGAATGTTCTGGGTCGTGGCCATCGGTGGAGGACTGGTTTCGCTCGCGCTCATCGTGGGGGGCGCGGCAATGCTGCAGCGGGCGAAGAATCGCGGCGGCGGCAGCCTGCCCGGCATCGCCCTGCTCGTGATCGGCTTCTGCGTCCTGCTGGGGACGATCGTCGTGTCGGTGATCGTCAACCCGACCAAGCCCGTCGGCCGTACGATGCACGAGGTGGAGGTGGTCTCGCGCAACACCGTCGGCGGGCGCGGCCGGTTTCTCAACGTGGCGCTGCGCAACCTGGAGAGCGGCGAGACTTATAACGCCGCTTTGGGCCGGACCATCGGCAACGATCGCATCTGCCTGAGGCGCGGGCGCGAGCTTCACGAAGGCTACCGCTTCACCGCCCCGTTCATCATCTGGGAGAACGAGAACAGCCACGAGCGCAGCGAGACGCCCGACGAAGCGGAGCTGACCCGGCGCTTCTGCTAGGCGGCCCAGCCTCCAGCGGGTCAGGGCAGCTGCAACGGCATCCGGTCCACCACCCAGCGCGACCCCGAATAGGTGAGGTGGCCGTAGTCGAACTGCATCGGCGCTCCGTCCGGCGCCGCCAGTTGGCAGGTCCGGCCTCGGCACAACACGCGTATCACCGACACGTAGCGTGCCCCCACGCGACGGGCGAAGCTTTCCATGCGGCGATCGAGGCGCTCGCGCTCGCCGTCGCGGTGGACCCTCACCAGCTCCGGATCACCGTGGGCCATGGCGCGGGCGAGTAGGGCGGGGAAGATGCCCTGATATTCCACCGTCGGGCCGAGGATCACCACCTGCGTTCCGTGGCGCCTGATCTCGGCGACGGTAGCAGCAAGCCGCGGGAGCTGGTCTTCCTGCCAGCGTCCCGCCAGAACGACGGTGTCGAGCCGGCCGGAGCGGAGCAGCGGGCCGAAAACGTAGCGCATCATCTCGACGCAGCCTTCGCGCCCCGTGGAGTCGGGCGAGGGCGTGCAGCCGGCGCCGGTCCCCTGGATCACGTTCACCTGCCGGTAGCGCAGCGCGAGAGCCCGCCAATATTGGGCGGCGTGGCTGTCGCCGACCACGGCCACGTTGGGCCGGGAAGGATCGAGCGGCAGGCAAACCGCGGGATCGAAGGGCAAGTCGTTGGGCGAGCCGCGGAAGCAAGAGCCCAGCCGGAACTGGAAGGTGAAGTCCGGCCGCTCGTCATAGTCCCAATAGGCCGCCATCCGCGCCTCGCGCAGGCCGGAGCTCCGCCAGCTTCCCGGCCGCAGGACCGTCGCCGCAGCCACTGCGCCGACGAGCAGGATGGCGGCGGCCGCGGCGGCAAGCGCCTTGAGCGGCGGAGCGCTGCGGAAGCGCCGGCGGAAAGGCTGCTCGACCAGCCAGTAGGACACCGTCGC
>DASZEO010000207.1:0-4792 GCA_035940755.1 Allosphingosinicella sp.
AACGGCGCGAACACGTCGTCATTGTAGACGATGCAGTTCTGGAAGATTTCGACGAAGGCGGCGCCGCGATGCGCGTGGGCGGCCTTGAGCACGTCCGGCAAATTCTTGTGCACGTCGATGGCGCGGGCGACGAACCGCCCGCCCGAGCCGAGCGCGAAGGCGCAGGGCCGCACCGGCCTGTCGACCGAGCCGAACGGGGTCGAAGGAGAGCGTGTCCCGACCCGGCTCGTCGGGGAATATTGGCCTTTCGTAAGGCCATAGATCTCGTTGTTGAAAAGCAGGATCTGGCAATCGAGGTTGCGGCGCAGGATGTGCATCGTGTGGTTGCCGCCGATCGACAGCGCATCGCCGTCGCCGGTGACGATCCACACGTCGAGCTCGGGATTGGCGAGCTTCACGCCCGTCGCCACCGCCGGCGCCCGGCCGTGGATGGTGTGGAAGCCGTAGGTTTCCATATAATAGGGAAAGCGGCTCGAGCAGCCGATGCCCGAGATGAACACCGTGTTCGCCGGATCCACGCCGAGCTCGGGCATGGTGCGCTGGACGGCCTTGAGCACGGCATAGTCGCCGCAGCCCGGGCACCAGCGCACTTCCTGGTCGGTCGCGAAGTCCTTGGGCGTGAGCTTGACCATCTCGGTCATCCAAAATTCCTCACTCAGGCCGTCACCCCAGACTTGCTCCGGGGTCCACCTTGTCCTGTTCGGCCGAAAAGGAAGGTGGATGCCGGATCAAGCCCGGCATGACGGGTTAGGTCATATAGTAAATGAGCGCCAGCACCACGACCAGCATCAGGACGAGCGACAGAAGGCGCGGCGGGTTCATCGCAGCGCCTCCTCGATGGCCGCCCCGATCTCGGCGATTTTGAAGGGTTGGCCGGACACCTTGCTGACGGGCCGGGCGTCGACGAGATACTGGTCGCGAAGCAGCGTCTTGAGCTGGCCGCGGTTCATTTCCGGTACGATGATCCGCTCATAAGACTTTAGCAGCGCACCCAAATTATGCGGCAGCGGCCAGATGTGGCGAAGGTGGATGTGGCTGACGTCGCTGCCGCCGCGCCGCGCGCGGCGCACCGCCTGATGGATCGGTCCGAAGGTGGAGCCCCAGCCGACCACGGCCAGCTTCCCGCCGGGCCCGCCGATGCACACCTCCTGCTCCGGGATCGAGTCGGCAACCCCGAGCACCTTGTTGGCGCGGATGTCGGTCATCGCCTGGTGGTTTTCAGGGGCGTAGTCGATGTGGCCCGTGCCGACATTCTTCTCGATGCCGCCGATCCGGTGCCTGAGGCCCGGAGTGCCCGGCTTGATCCACACCCGGGCGAGCTTTTCGTCGCGGGCATAGGGGTTGACCGCCTCGCCTTCCGCCGGCGCCTGGTCGTGGAAGCGGACCGGGAAGGGCCCGTAGGCCGACATGTCCGGCACCCGCCACGGCTCGGCGGCATTGGCGATGTAGCCGTCGGTCAGAAGCATGACCGGAGTCATGTACTGAACCGCGATCCGGCAGGCCTCGATCGCGCAGTCGAAGGCATCGGCCGGCGAGCGCGCCGCGATGACGGGCAGCGGCGAATCGGCGTTGCGGCCGTAGACCGCCTGATAGAGGTCCGACTGCTCGGTCTTGGTCGGCAGCCCGGTCGACGGCCCTCCGCGCTGCGAGTTGATGATCACCAGCGGCAGCTCGGTCATGATGGCGAGCCCCATCGCCTCGGTCTTAAGCGCGATTCCCGGCCCCGACGACGAGGTGATGCCGAGCTGACCGGCGAAGCTCGCGCCGATCGCGGCGGCGATGGCGGCGATTTCGTCCTCGGCCTGGAAGGTGGTGACTCCATATTCCTTGAGCCGCGACAGATGGTGGAGGATCGCGCTCGCCGGAGTGATCGGATAGCCGCCGAAGAACATCGGCAGGCCGGCCAGGCGGCAGCCGGCGACGAGGCCCAGCGAAATCGCCTCCGCGCCGGTGACGGTGCGGTAGAGGCCCGGCTCGGCCGGTGCCGGGTCGATATGGTGTTGCTTGAGGGGGCTGCCGATCTCGGCCGTCTCACCAAAGGCGTGGCCGGCAGCGAGGGCGGCGATGTTCGCTTCGGCGAGCACCGGCGCCTTGGCGAACTTCGCCTTGAGCCACCCCTCGATCGGCGCGCGATCGCGGTCGAACATCCACAGCGCCAGGCCCAGCGTCCACATGTTCTTGCAGCGCAGGGCTTCCTTGTTGCCGAGCCCAAACGGCTTCACGGCGTCGAGCGTCAGCTGCGAGATGTTGAACCGCACCACCTGCCAGCGCGCGAGGCGCCCGTCCTCGAGCGGATTGGCGTCGTAACCCGCCTTCGCAAGGTTGCGCGCGCCGAACTCGCCCTCGTCGGCGATGATCAGCCCGCCTGGCTTGAGGTCGTCGACGTTGGTCTTCAGCGCCGCCGGGTTCATCGCGATCAGCACATCGGGCGCGTCGCCGGCCGTCTCGATCGCCGCCGAGCCGAAATTGATCTGAAAGGCCGACACGCCGAAGGTCGTCCCCTGCGGCGCCCGGATCTCGGCGGGGAAGTCGGGGAAGGTGGCGAGGTCGTTGCCGGCCAGCGCCGTGGAAAGCGTGAACTGCCCGCCGGTCAGCTGCATGCCGTCGCCGGAATCGCCGGCGAAGCGCACGACGACGGCTTCGGGCGCCTCGCTTCTGCCGGCCTCCTCGGGCGTGAGATAGTGGGTGGCGGTAGCCAAACGGGCTTCCTTCATTGTGCGGCGCAACCAGCCTAGCCTTACGCGCCGCGCGTCACAACAGGTGGCGGCGCGCCCGCCTTCCCCTAGATAGGGCTTTCGAATCGATAGTTGAACGGGGAGTGTCGGTGGCCCAGCCGTTTGTCCGTCCGGACGTGCGACAGTTCCTCGACTGGCTCAATAACCTGCCCGGCCCGCGCGGCTACGAGGCGGGGCCGGCCGAAGCGCGCGAGATGATGCTGAAGTCGCGCTTCGTCGCCGACGCGCCGGTGGGCGAGCTGGCGGTGATCCGCGACCTTTCCTGTCCCGGCCCGGCCGGCGAGATCCGCCTTCGCCTCTACGACGCCCGCGAGACGCGCGCGGCCGGGCCGCTTTTCCTCTTCTTCCACGGCGGCGGCTGGGTCCTCGGCGATCTCGACACGCACGAGCCGTTCTGCGCCGAAATGGCGCGCGAGCTCGACCTGCCGGTGCTCGCCGTCGATTACCGGCTGGCGCCCGAGCATCCCTGGCCGGCCGGCGTGGAGGACTCGATCGCCGCCGCGCGGTGGGCGGCGCAGGGGCCGGCGGCGCTGGAGCGCGAGGTGACGGGCCTCGTCACCTGCGGCGACAGCGCCGGCGGCAATATCGCCATCGTCGTCACGCTTGCGCTGCGCGACGAGCCGGCGGCGGCGCCGGTGCTGGCGCAATGGCCGATCTACCCCGCCGCCGACCCGGACAAGCATTATCCCAGCCGCGACGATTACGGCCGCGGCCACCTGCTCGTCGAGGAGAGCATGGACTGGTTCGAGCAATGCTACGGCGCGGACGTGAAGGACTGGCGCTACGCCCCTTTGGTCAAGAGCCAAGCGGGAATGCCGCCGACGCTCGTCGTCACCGCCAGCCTCGACCCGATCCGGGACCAGGGCCGCGCCTACGCCGCCGCGTGCATCGAAGCCGGCGTGCCGACCGTCTTCCGCGAGGCGAAGGGCAACATCCACGGCTTCATCAACCTCAGGCGCGCCATCCCCTCCTCGGCCGAGGATATTCGCGGCTGCGTCGCCGCGCTGAAGCTGATCCTGGCGGAGGCGGCGCGATGAACGATGCCGCCTACCGACCCGGGGTCGGCGTCATGCTGATCAACGAGGCCACGCAGGTGTGGGTCGGGCAGAGGCTCGATAGCACGCTGGAGGCCTGGCAGATGCCGCAGGGCGGGCTCGATCCCGGCGAAGCGCCGCTCGAAGGCGCGCTTCGCGAGCTCGAGGAGGAGACCGGCATTCGGCGCGACCTCGTGGAGGTGCTGGCACAGGCCCCGCGCGAGCTCACCTACGACCTGCCCGACGACCTGATCGGCAAGATCTGGAAGAAGCCGTGGCGGGGCCAGCGCCAGACCTGGTTCCTCGCCCGCTTCCTCGGCACCGACGTGGACGTGAACATCGCCACCGCCGATCCCGAATTCCGCGCCTGGAAATGGGCGGAGCCGGGCGCGCTGCCGGCGCTCATCGTGCCGTTCAAGAAGAAGCTGTACGAAGAGGTGGTTGCGGCCTTCCGCGACTGGCTCTGAACCTCGCTCAGGCGGAGTGGCAATGGCCTGGAGCCTCGGCTAGAGCGGACCGGCATGGGGGAATTGTCGACCATCGAAGCGGCGGCGGTGGAGCGGTGCGGCGGGTCGCCGATGCTCGACCAGGTCATCGCGTGGGCGTCGGTCAACAGCGGGTCGCGCAACCTTCCCGGCCTCGACGCCGTCGCGCGGCTGCTCGCCGAGGCCTTCTCCGCGCTGCCGGGCCGGCTGGACCTGAAGGAAGCGGCGCCCGTCGAGGCGATGGCGGCGGACGGCTCGACCTCCCCCGTCGCGCACGGCGCCAACCTCCACCTCGAGGTGCGCCCGCAAGCGCCGGTGCAGCTGCTCTTCACCGGCCACATGGATACGGTATTCGGCGCCGAGCATCCGTTCCAGAAAGTGTTCTGGCGCGAGCCGGACAAGGTGCTCGGCGGCCCCGGCGTCGCCGACATGAAGAGCGGGCTGGCGATCATGCTGGCGGCACTCGAGGCCGTCGAAGCTTCGCCGGCCGCGCAACGCATCGGCTATGAGGTGGTGATCAACAGCGACGAGGAAGTGG
>DASZEO010000208.1:0-1986 GCA_035940755.1 Allosphingosinicella sp.
CCGCCGCACCTCGGTGCTGATGCGGGATCTGGGCAAGAAGGGCACCGGCGAGTTCCCGGTGCTGATCGATGAGCAGGGCGAGGTCAGCGTCGGCTCCTACGCCATCGGTCGGCTGCAGGGCTTCGCCTTCGAGGTCGATCCAGGCGCGCGCCATGCCGACCGCAAGATGCTGCTGGCGACCGCGGAGCGGCGGCTGTCGGGCGAATATGAGAAGCGCGCCGCGGCGCTCGTGGCCGACACCGACCAGCATTTCGCCGTGCGCGCCGATCCCGGCGAGCCGATCGCCATCCTGTGGCGGGGCCATGAAGTGGCTCGGCTCGGCCGCGGCAGGAACCTGCTCTCGCCGCGCATCCTGCTCGACCGGCGGATCGATTCGGTCTCGCAGCGCGGCCGCGATGCCGTGATCGAGCGGCTTCAGGGCTGGATCCGCCACCAGGTGGAAAGGTCGCTGGCGGCGCTGCGCTCGGCCGGCGCCGCCGCCCAGAACCCGGCGATGCCCGCGCCGGTAAGGTCGGTGCTGGCGATGCTGGTCGACGAAGGCGGCATCGTCGCGCGCGACAAGGTGGCCGAGCCGCTCGCGGCGCTCGACCGCGAGCAGCGGCGGCTGGTCACGGCCCTGGGCGTTCGGATCGGCGCGCTCGATTTGTTCATGCCGGCCGCACTCAAGCCGGAAGCGATGCGCTGGCGAAGCCTGCTGCGCGCCGCCGCCTCGGGCGAGCCGATGCCCGAGCTGCCGCCGCCGGCCAGCGTCGTGCTGCCCGCGCCTTCCGATCCGGTGAAGGCGCCGCTCGCCCGGCTCGGCTTTCGCGCCGCGGGGCCGCAGATGATCCGGGTCGACATGGCCGAGCGGCTCGCGCGCCACGCGCACGAGGTGCGCGCCGGCAAGGAAGGCGAGGCGGTCGACCAGGCGCTGGTGACGTCGCTCGGTCTGAGGCCCGAGGCGGTCGCCAGGCTGATGCGCGACATCGGCTTCCGCCCCGACGGCGAGGCGTCGGGCTGGGTCTGGCACGGCCGCGGGCGGCGCCGGCCGTCGCCGGAGCAGGGCGGGTCGCCGGCCTTCGCCGCGCTTGCGGGGCTCAAGCGTGGCTGACAGCCTTAGGCTCGACAAGTTCCTGTGGTTCGCCCGCATCGTGAAGACGCGCAGCGCCGCCCAGGCGCTCGCCGAGCAGGGCCGCATCCGCCTGGCGGGCCGCGTCGTCGACCGTGCCCATGCGCCGGTCCGCGTCGGCGACGTGCTGAGCTTCGCCCAGCGCGGCGAGGTTCGGGTGCTGAAGGTGGAGGCGCTGCCGCTGCGAAGAGGCCCTCCGGCGGAGGCGCGGGCGCTCTATTGTGAATTGACGAGCGAAGGCGGCGACGCTTAGGACGCCGACGGGAGAAAGCCGTTCATGACCTACGTCGTCACCGATGCCTGCATCCGCTGCAAATATATGGACTGCGTCGAGGTCTGCCCGGTCGACTGCTTCTACGAAGGCGACAACATGCTGGTGATCAACCCCAGCGAGTGCATCGACTGCGGCGTGTGCGAGCCGGAATGCCCGGCCGAGGCGATCCTCCCGGACACCGAAGCGGGGCTGGAGAAGTGGCTCGAGCTGAACGCCACCTATTCCGCCGAATGGCCGAACATCACCCGCAAGAAGGACTCGCCCGCCGATGCCGACGAGCACAAGGGCGAGGAGGGCAAGTTCGACAAATATTTCACGCCCGACCCCGGCGAAGGCGACTAGCGTCCCGAATCCGTCGCGCGCGGTTCGGAAAAGGGTGGATTTCCGCGGGATTTGATGCTATATAGGGTCCATCGAAGCGGGTGCATTCGCATTCGCGCACGGTGATCAACAAGCGAATTGCCGCACAATCGGAACCAGCAATTGCGTCTTACGGGGCGGATGCGAGGCTAGGCCCGCTTGATGACGGCCAACTCCACGGGAAGGTCATATTGATGGCAACGAAAGCGTTGAGCTTCGACGTTGGCGATTATGTTGTTTACCC
>DASZEO010000209.1:0-2417 GCA_035940755.1 Allosphingosinicella sp.
CGGCGTCGCTCACTGCATGGCCTCGGCCGCGATGCTGTAGCGGGTGGTGGCCGAGCTGGTGGCGGGGCAATAGGTCAGGCGGATCCATTCGTTGCGCGCCTTGCGCTCGTCCTCGAACGGCCCGACCATTTTCTCGGTGCCGGGCACCAGCGAGCGGAATTGCGGGTCCTGATATTCCCCGCCGACGACCCAATAGCGCGTGGTCATGTCGCTTCTCCTCTCATTCGGCCGCCACGGCCGTGATGAACTGCGCCGCTTCCGTCGATTCGGCCAGCGCCGTCGTGGACGCGGCTCCGCCCGCCACGGTCTGAGCGACGAGATCGAAATAGCCGGTGCCGACCTCGCGCTGGTGGCGGGTAGCGGTATAGCCGGCGGCCTCGGCCGCGAACTCGGCCTGCTGAAGCTCGCAATAGGCGGCCATGCCGCGGTCTCGATAGCCGCTGGCGAGCTCGAACATGCCGAGGTTGAGGGCGTGGAAGCCGGCGAGGGTGACGAACTGGAACTTGTAGCCCATCGCCCCGAGCTCGCGCTGGAACTTGGCGATCGTCCCCGCGTCGAGCCTCGCGCCCCAGTTGAAGCTCGGGGAGCAATTATAGGCCATCAGCTTGCCGGGATATTCGCGCTGGACCGCCTCGGCGAACAGCCGCGCCTCCTCCAGATCCGGATGGCTCGTCTCCCACCAGAGCAAGTCGGCATGCGCCGCGAAAGCCAGGCCGCGCTTGATGCAATGGGCGAGGCCGGTGCCCTCGCGGAGGCGGAAGAAGCCCTCGGGGGTGCGTTCGCCGGTCAGGAACTCATGGTCGCGCTCGTCGACGTCGGAAGTGATCAGCCTGGCGCTCTCAGCGTCCGTGCGAGCGATGAGGAGCGTCGGCACGCCGCAGACGTCGGCGGCGAGCCGGGCCGCGTCGAGGTTGCGGATATGCGCCTGGGTGGGGATCAGCACCTTGCCGCCGAGGTGGCCGCATTTCTTCTCCGACGCGAGCTGGTCCTCGAAGTGAACGCCGGCGGCACCGGCCTCGATATAGGCCTTCATGATCTCGAAGCAGTTCAAGGGCCCACCGAAGCCGGCCTCGGCGTCGGCCACGATCGGTGCCATCCAGTCGCGCGCAGCGCCGCCCTCGCTATGCTCGATCTGGTCGGCGCGCTGAAGCGTCCGGTTTATCCGCCGGCACAGCTCCGGACCGGCATTGGACGGGTAGAGGGACTGATCCGGATACATGGCCCCGGCGGTGTTCGCGTCGGCCGCTACCTGCCAGCCTGAGAGGTAGATCGCCTTGAGACCCGCGCGGACCATCTGCATCGCCTGGTTGCCGGTGACGGCGCCGAGGGCGTGGACATAATCCTCGGTCTTCAGCAGCTCCCACAGCCGGTCGGCGCCGCGGCGGGCGAGGCTGTGCTCGACGGCGACCGAGCCGCGCAGCCGCTCGACCTCGGCGGCGCCGTAGGGGCGCTCGATGCCGTCGAAGCGGCCGGCGGGCGCCGGAACCAGGGTAGTGAGATCGGCCATCGGGCAAGCCTTCAAAGTGGACGAACTGGACGCCTAGAAGCACCGAACGGCCGCTGAGGCGCCACCGAAAAGGGTCGCGATGTCACGGAGCGACTTGCGACTTTTGGCAATCTTTGACAGAGTTACAGCTGTGGCTGCTGAACGAAAGCTCTACCTCGGCGGGCGGCTGCGCCGGCTTCGGCGCGAGCTTGGCCTGAACCAGAGCGCGATGGCCGCCGAGCTTGGGGTCTCCCCTTCCTACCTCAACCACCTCGAGCGCAACCAGCGGCCGGTGACGGCCCAGGTGCTGCTGCGCCTCGCCGACGCCTACGACGTGGACCTCAAGAGCTTTGCCGCCGAAGGGGCGGAAGCAACGGGGCCGGAGCAGCTCGCAGAAATCTTCGGCGACCCGATGTTCGCCGACCTCGGCATCCCGCGCTACGAGCTGGTCGAACTCGCCGACAACGCGCCTTCCGTGGCCGACGCGGTCGCGCGCCTCTATGCCGCGCTCGCCGAGATGCGCCGCCAGCCGCCGGGCGCAGCCGCCGAGCGGGATGGCGCCTCGCCGCTCACCCCAGAGACGTGGGTGCGCGACTTCATCCAGGCGCAGCGCAACCATTTTCCGTATCTGGAAGAGGCCGCCGAGACCCTGGCCGGCGCGCTCGGCGACCCACTTGCCATTGCCGAGCCGCTGCGGCGGCGGCTCAAGGAGGGGTTCGGAGTCGAGGCGCGGATCGTGCCGCCCGAGTTGCTCGACTTCGCGACCCAGCATTACGACCTGCACCGCAAGCGGCTGATGCTCTCCGCCCTGCTCAGGGCCGAGAGCCGCACCTTCGCGCTCGCTTACCAGCTCGCCTTGATGGAGTTCCGGCCGCTGATCGCGCGAATGATCGACGCCGCGGCGCCGCCCGACGCGCCGACCCGGCGCCTG
>DASZEO010000210.1:0-3332 GCA_035940755.1 Allosphingosinicella sp.
CGCCTGTCTCATTCCTGGACTGCCAATAGGCAAAGGTTTGCGCCTGAGCGGAGGCGATGAAGCGTGCCGCCTCCGGGCCCTCCCAGGGTCCGTCATAGCCGCGCTCCCGCCCGCCGCCGGCGACCCACCAGCCCTGCCCGGGAATGCCGTCGCTTTGCCGCACGACCAGCACCGCCAGCTCCGGCTCGCCCGCCTCCGCCGCCTCCCGGTCGATCGCGCCGAGCATCGTGCAGAGCTGGCGCATCTTGGGGCGGGAGAAGCGGTAGCCGAGATGCTCGAGCAGCTCGCCATAGGTTAGGGCCACGCCGGCGCGGGCGGCGGCGACGAGATGCGCTCGCACCTCCTGCGGGTCGGCGAGCGGCTCGGCCACTTACCGGGCGTTGGAGAGCAGCAGCCGCCCTTCGGTGCCGCCGCCGGCGCCCGGCGTGAGCGTGACGGTGAAGCGGCCCTCATCGCGGCCGGTGCCGGAAAGGACGAAAGCGCTCCCCTGGCGACGGGCCGACTGGACGGTGAGCTGGTCGTTGCGCGCCGGATCGCGGTACCAGGCGACGACCCGCTGCGGGGGATCGGCGGTGGTGAAGCGAAGCTCGACCTCGCCCTCGTCATGGCCGTGGGCCTCGGCGCCGGGGCGGCCCTGGACATGCATTCCGGCAAGGGACGCGCCCGGATAGAGGAGGCCGTCCTCGTCGACCCGCGCATTCGCGCGAACGCTCTCCGGAATGTTGATCGAGAGATTGAGGCCGGGCGCCTCGACCGTCAGCCGCCCCTCTTCGGCGCGGCCGGCGGCGGTGGCGTTGTCGGCGACCGGAGCAGCGTCGTTGCCGAAGCGCGCGTCGCAGCCCGCCAGCAGGACCACGGCAAGCGCCCAGGCAAGGGTCGGCATCCTCAGCATGTCGGTCTCCTTCGAGTGAATAATAGCTGTGTTACTTCTATAATACAATAGCCTTGGGCCGGCAAGTTGCCGCGGCGGCACGGCTCTTCTACGAGCGCGCCATGGCCGACGATCGAAGCCGCACGCGCGCCGGGCTCGCCCTCGGCGTCGGCGCCTACCTGCTGTGGGGCGTGCTGCCGCTCTACTTCAAGGCGCTTGCGGCCGTGTCGCCGATCGAGATCGTCGCCCACCGCATCGTGTGGTCGCTGATCTTCCTCGGCGTGCTGGCGACGCTGTCGCGGCGCTGGAGCGCCATCCGCAGCGCCGTGGCGACTCCGCGCGTGCTGATGACCCTGACGGTGACGGCGGCGCTGATCGGCATCAACTGGCTCACCTTCATCTACGCCGTGGTCAGCCGCCACATGCTCGAGGGGAGCCTGGGCTATTACCTCAACCCGCTCGTCAACGTGCTGCTCGGCGTCGTGCTGCTCAAGGAGCGGCTGACGCGCGGGCAGATCCTGGCGACGGTGCTGGCGGCGGCGGGCGTCTCCGTGCTTGCCGCCGGCGCCGGGTCGAGCCTTTGGATCAGCCTGACGCTGGCCGTCACCTTCGCCTTCTATGGGTTCCTGAGGAAAGTCGCGCCCGTCGATTCGCTCGAGGGGCTGTCGATCGAAACTGCGCTGCTGGCGCCGGTGGCGGCGGGGTGGCTGCTGTGGATGCAGCAATCGGGTTCGATCGCATTCCTCCACATGGGACTGGCCACGGACCTGCTGCTCGTCCTCGGTGGCGCCGTGACGGCGATCCCGCTGCTCCTGTTCACGGGCGCGGCGCGGCGGCTGCGCTACTCGACACTCGGCTTCCTCCAGTACATCGCGCCCTCGCTCCAGTTCCTGCTGGCGGTGCTGGCTTTCGGCGAGCCGCTGACGACGCCGCACATCATCTGCTTCGCCGCGATCTGGTCCGCGCTCGCAATCTTCACCGCCGAGAGCTGGCGCGCCTCCGCCCGCGACCGCAAGGCCGCCGACGCCGCCTGAGCCTTGTGGCGCTCGCCGATCCGCGTCATCCTCGGCCCGGCTGGAGGAGCCGATGAAGACCGATCCGCGCGTCGACGCTTACATCGCGAAGCAGGCCGATTTCGCGAAGCCGATCCTCGGCTATCTGCGCGAGGTCGTGCACGGCGCCTGCCCCGAGGGCGAAGAGGCGATCAAGTGGGGCATGCCCCACTTCCTCTACAAGGGCGGGATGCTCGCCGGCATGGCCGCATTCAAGCAGCATGCCGCCTTCGGCTTCTGGCGCGGCAGCCTCGTGGTCGGACAAAGCGGGCAGTCCGGCATGGGCCAGTTCGGGCGCCTCACCTCAATCGAGGACCTGCCGCCGCGCGCCGAGCTCGAGGCGCTGGTCCGCAAGGCGATGGCGCTCGCCGAAGCGGGCGTGAAGCCGCCGCGGGAAAAGTCGAAGAAGGACCCGTTCAGCGTCCCGCAGGACCTTCGGGCCGCCCTCGACCAGAATGCCGCGGCCGCGGTGACCTTCGACGCCTTTCCACCGAGCGCTCAGCGTGAATATGTGGAATGGATCACCGAGGCCAAGCGCGAGGAGACCCGCACCAAACGCCTCAACCAGGCGATCGAGTGGCTCGCCGAAGGCAAGCGCCGCAACTGGAAATACGAGAATTGCTGAAGCGACCTCCAGACATTGCGGCCTTGCGACGCTGACGGTGCTCCGAAATGGCTACGTCTTCATGCTCGTCCTCGGGCTCATGGCCTGTGCGTCAGGTGCTGTACCTGTCGATGCGCAGGAGGACCCGTTTGGCGAGGCTCGGGCGCAATATGTTCGCGACAATCGGGCCCAGGTGGAGGCGAGCGCCAGGTCGTGCCACGCCCGGGGAGGCGAATTCGGCTATCGCGGTTTATCGCTGGCGCCGTTCTGCACAACGCGTCTGTCGGACGGCGGCAAAGCGTGCCGCTCCAGCTCCGATTGCCTTGGCGGATGCATCCTCGACCTCGCTCGCACGCGATCGTGGGCATCGCGGGTGCCGGTGGGTACGCCCACCAGCGGCGAGTGCGCGCGGCTGTCGCCACATTTGGGTTGCTACATGCCGGTAGAGGGAGGCCGGGCAGGCGCGCCAATGTGCGCTGATTAGGTCAGCTTCTCACGCCTTCAGACTCGTGGCGGAGTCGTCTCCAGACAGTGCGCAGGTCAGCCGCCCTGCCGGGGCGCCGCGCCGGGGCCGGTGAGGGGATGGCATTGCGGCAGGTTGAGCTGGCGCGCCTCGGTGCAGTCGCGCACCTGCGTGTCGCCGTTAGCGCCGATGAAGATGGCCCAGTGGCGCCCGTCGTCGCACAGCGCCACCCACATCACCATGTTGCGGTAATCCTGCTGATAGGCCGTCGCCTCCACCCGGTGGCATCTTTTGCCGTTGTCGCGGATCGCCCGCATCACCCCCAGCCGCTGAAGCTGCGGC
>DASZEO010000211.1:0-1559 GCA_035940755.1 Allosphingosinicella sp.
GTGTCGCGGGCATGGGTGCCGATCACCGCCAGCCGCTGGATGCGGTCGGCGTTCAGCGGCAGCAGGTTGTTCTGATTGCGAAGCAGCACCATCGCCCGGGCCGCCGCTTCGCGCGCCAGCGCGATCGCGTCGGGGCTGGCAGTCAGCCGGTCGGCCGAGGCGGCGTCGACATAAGGATTCTCGAACAGCCCGGCTTCGAACTTCATGCGCAGGATGCGCCGCACCGCATCGTCGATCTGAGCCACCGACACCCGGCCTTCGCGCACCAGCTCGGGCAGGTGGAGATAGGCCTCCCCGTCCGGGGTCTCCACGTCGACTCCGGCATGGACCGCCGCCACGGCCGCGTCCTCGATGGTCGCGAACATGCGGTGGCGGGTCATCATCTCGCGGATCGCGAAATAGTCGCTGACGACGGCGCCGCTGAAGCCCCATTCCTGGCGAAGCACGTCGTGCAGCAGCCAGCGATTGGCGTGGCTGGGGATGCCGTCGATCTCGTTGTACGAGGCCATCACCGACCGGATCGGCAGCGTGCGCACCGCTCGCTCGAACGGCGGGAAGAAGTTCTCGCGAAGCGTTCGCTCGCCATAGGGCGCCGGACCGACATTGGTGCCGCTTTCCGGCTGGCCGTGGCCCGTCATGTGCTTGAGGGTCACGAACACCCGCCCCGGCGCGAGCGGAAGGGTCGTTCCCTGGAAGCCGCGGATCGATGCCAGCGCCATCTCGCTGACCAGATAGGGGTCCTCGCCGAACGTCTCCTCGATGCGGCCCCAGCGCGGATCGCGCGCGATGTCGACGACCGGCGCCAAAGCGAGCTGGGCGCCGCGCGCCCGCATCTCGCGCGACGCGACGTTGAACACCCGCTCGACCAGCGCCGGGTCCCAGGTGCTGGCGAGCGCGATCGATTGCGGGAAGCTGGTGGCGTCGCGGGCGACGTAGCCGTGGAGCGCCTCCTCGTGGAACAGCAGCGGGATGCCGAGCCGGGTGCGCTCCACCGCCCAGCGCTGGGCAGCGTTGATATAGTCGGCGGTCTCGCGCGCGTTGCGGTTGGACTGGCCGGCAGTGGCGCCCGCGGCTCCGTTCGCCGGGGCCTCCACGCCGCGGCGGTCGGAGGGCCGGGCGATCTGGCCGAGGCCGTTGGGGAAAGCGCGCGAGGCGCGGTCGGGGGCGAAGTCGCCCGCGGGCGTCTGGATCCGGTCCTTATGCTCCCAGACGGAGAGCATCTGGGCGACCTTCTCCTCCAGCGTCATGCGCGAGAGCAGGTCCTCGACCCGGCGCTCCACGGGCTGCGCGGGATCCTTGTAGAGCGGCCGGTCCGGCGCCTGCGAGACGGCGGCGCTGCCGAGGCAGGCGCCCGCAAGGGCCATCGCTGCCAACAGCATCGCACCGATTCGTCCGAAGCCGAGCCGCCCGGCCCGCGCCGCCTCCGCCGTCATATGCCTCTCCTGCCGGGGCGTTGCTCGCCCACTTGTGATAGCGCTACCATGCCGATAGTCATTGTGCCAGTTGCCGGTCAACCTGCCTCGCGATTGCAATGCCCGGGGGCGGCTCATAGGCTCGGC
>DASZEO010000212.1:0-2423 GCA_035940755.1 Allosphingosinicella sp.
GCGACCATGATCGAGCGCGCCCGCGCCGAGGCCGAAGGCATCGTTCGCCAGGCGGAGAGCGACGCGGCGGCCCTGGTCGAGCGCCGCACCCGAATGGCCGAGGACAAGATCGCCGCCGCCGAGCGCAGCGCCGTCGATGAGGTCCGCGCCAAAGCGGCCGGCGCCGCCGCCGCGGCCGCCGAGCGCCTGCTGCGCGAACGCCTGGACGGCGGCGCGGACAAAGCCATGGTCGACGCGGCGATAGCCGAGCTGGGCCAGCGCTAAGATCCTCCCTGGAAGCCCGGGGAAGTCAGCGTCGCTTCGGCGCCCGCCGTTCCGACGCCCAGCGCAGCGCCCGCTCCAGCCATTCGTCGGACACGGCGTCGAGCCGGACGACCGTAGAACCCTTGCGTCCCCAGGCGCCTGCCGCGGGGCTGAACGCGCCGGGCTCCGCCGCCATCGCCACCGCCTGCTGCTCCGCTTCCAGCACGGCCATGCCATGAGCCTGGTCGGGGTAGCCGAGCGTCGCAAACACCTTGCCGCCCACCCGGAAATCCGGATGCGCCATATGCGCCCGCTCCTCGGCTCCGGCGAAGGAAAGGGCGAGGCGGCGAAAGTCGTCCGGCGTGGCCATGGCTGCGCCCTAACATGGTGGCGGTCGCCCTATCGATCACCTAAATCCCGGCTGTGACCGAGAAGCCCGACGCGCCGGACCGTTTCAACGAGGAGAAAGCGACCTACACCGTCCGCGGGGAAGGGACGCCGGACCTCGAAGCCGGCACCGTTGCTATCCGCTCGGTGGTGAAGACTCTGCCGGTCCGCCCGGGCGTCTACCGGATGCTCGATGCGCGCGGAGACGTCCTCTATGTCGGAAAGGCGCGGGCGCTGAAGAACCGCGTCACTCAATATACCCAGGTCGCGCGCCTGACGAAGCGGCTGCAGCGGATGGTGTCGCAGACCCGTTCGATGCAGATCGTCACCACCAACAGCGAGGCCGAGGCGCTGCTGCTCGAGGCGCAGCTGATCAAGCGCTACCGCCCGCCCTACAACGTCCTGCTTCGCGACGACAAAAGCTTCCCCTTCATCCTGCTTCGCGAGGATCACGATTTCCCGCGAGTCCAGCTCCACCGCGGCGCCCGCCGCTTCAAGGGCCAATATTACGGCCCGTTCGCCAGCGCCGGCTCGGTCCGCGAGACGCTGAACGCGCTTCAGAAGCTGTTCCTGCTCAGGAGCTGCACCGACAGCTTCTTCGCCAACCGCTCCCGGCCCTGCCTGCTCTACCAGATTCGCCGCTGCTCCGCCCCCTGCGTCGGCCGGATCGACGGGGGCGCCTATGCCGAGCTGGTCCGCGACGCGAAGGACTTCCTCTCGGGCCGCTCGACCAAGATCCAGCAGAAGCTCGGCAAGCTGATGAGCGACGCGTCGGAGGCGATGGACTTCGAGCTCGCGGCTGTGTTCCGCGACCGGCTGCGCGCCTTGACCTTCATCCAGGGCAGCCAGGCGATCCACGCCGAGAAGCTCGGCGACGCGGACCTGTTCGCGCTCGCCTGCAAGGGCGGCACGATGTGCATCCAGGCCTTCTTCATCCGCGGCGGCCAGAATTGGGGCCACCGCAGCTTCTTCCCCGCCCACACCAACGACGTTCCGGAAGCCGAGGTGATGCAGAGCTTCCTCGCCCAGTTCTACGAGGAGGTGCCGCCGCCCCGGCTGATCCTCGCCGACCGCGAGCTGCCGGAGGCGGACTTGATGTGCGAGGCCTTTTCCGAGCGCGCCGGACGGCGGGTGTCGCTGAAGGCGCCGCAGCGCGGAGAGCAGGCGCGGATGATCCGCCAGGCGAAGCGTAACGCCGAGGAGGAGCTCGACCGGCGTCTCGCCGAAACTTCAACCCAGGCCAAAAACCTGCGCGAGGTCGCGGAGCTGTTCGAGCTGCCCGAGCCGCCGCAGCGCATCGAGGTTTACGACAACAGCCACGTCATGGGCACGAGCGCGGTCGGCGCGATGATCGTCGCCGGGCCTGAGGGCTTTCGCAAGAACGCCTATCGCAAGTTCAACATCAAGCGGCCGGAGACGGCGCCCGGCGACGATTTCGCGATGATGCGCGAGGTGCTGAGCCGCCGTTTCGCCCGTCTCGAGAAGGAGGATCCCGATCGGAGCCGCGGCGAGTGGCCGGACCTGCTTCTGATCGACGGCGGCAAGGGGCAGCTTTCCGCCGTGTGCGAAGTGCTCGAGGACTCCGGAGTCCACGACGTGCCCGTCGTCGGAGTGGCAAAGGGCCCGGATCGCAATGCCGGCCGCGAGGTCTTCCACCTGCCCGGCGGTCGCGAGATCACCCTCCCGCCCAACGCGCCGGTACTCTTCTATTTACAGCGGCTGCGGGACGAGGCGCACCGCTTCGCGATCGGCGCCCACCGCCAGAAAAGGGCCAAGAGCCTCGTCACCAGCCC
>DASZEO010000213.1:0-2708 GCA_035940755.1 Allosphingosinicella sp.
ATCTTCGGCCGGTGCCGAGGCGCCGAACCGGTCGAGGCCGATGTTGAGGCCGAAGCGGCCGGTATAGCGCTCCCAGCCCATCGTCGACGCGGCCTCTATCGAGACGAGGAGGGGCCCCTTCGGCAGCAGGTCCGCCCGGTAGGCCGCGTCCTGGGCGTCGAAGCGGCTCCAGCAGGGCATCGACACGACGTCCGCCCCGATCCCCCTGCCCTCCAGCGCGTCCGCGGCCTCGAGGGCAGTATGAACCTCCGACCCGGTTGCGATCAGCACCGCCCGCCGCGGCGCCTGCGCAGCGCGCAGTCGGTAGGCGCCGAATGCGCAGCGATTTTCGCCCGCCTCTGAGCGCAGCTGGGGCAGGTTCTGGCGGCTGAGCGCGAGCAGCGACGGCCCATCGGCCTTGCGCAGCGCCAGCTCCCAGCATTCGGCCGTCTCGACGGCATCGGCCGGTCGGTAGACGTCGAGGTTCGGGATCGCCCTCAATCCGATCAGCTGCTCGACCGGCTGATGGGTGGGCCCGTCCTCGCCGAGGCCGATGGAATCGTGGGTCATCACGTAGACCACCCGCACCTGCTGAAGCGCCGAAAGGCGGATGGCGGGGCGGCAATAATCCGAGAAGATCAGGAAGGTGCCGCCATAAGGGATGATTCCGCCGTGAAGCGCCATCCCGTTCATTGCCGCGCCCATCCCGAATTCGCGGATGCCGTAATAGAGGTAGCGGCCGGAATAATCGTCGGCAGTCAGCGGCTTCTGCGCTTTTGTTTTAGTGTTGTTCGAACCAGTGAGGTCGGCCGAACCGCCCAGAGTGGAGTCGAGCCGGGTGTTTACCGACTCCAGCGCCAGCTCGGACGCCTTTCGCGTCGCGACCTTCTGCGGCGCCGCGAGCAGCGAGGCGATGTGCTCCGCCAGCGTGAAGTCGCCCGGCAGCACGCCGGCCATCCGGCCGACGAGCTCATCGCCGCGTCCGCTCGCCTCGAGGCGCTGACGCCATTGGCCATGGGCGGAGGCACCCCGGCCGCCCGCCTCGCGCCAGGCGTTCACGACCTCGTCGGGAAGCTCGAACGCCTCGTGCTCCCACACCAGCCGCTCGCGTGCGGCCGCGACTTCGTCGGGCCCGAGGGCGGCTCCGTGGGTGGCGGCGGTACCCTGCTTGTTCGGCGCGCCGAAGCCGATGATGGTCCGGCACGCGATCAGCGAGGGGCGCGGGTCGGCCAGCGCCTCGTCATAGGCGCGGCGCACGTCCGCCACGTCGTGGCCGTCGCAGCGCACGGTGTGCCAGCCATAGGCCTGGTAGCGCCCGACGATGTCTTCGGAGGTCGACAGCTCAGTCGAGCCGTCGATCGTGATGCGGTTGTCGTCCCAGATGACGTTGAGGCGGCCGAGGCGCAGGTGCCCCGCGAGCCCCGCGGCCTCATGGTTCACCCCTTCCATCAAGTCGCCGTCGCCGGCGATCACCCAGGTCCGGTGATCGACCAAGCCGTCGCCGTAGACGGCGTTGAGGTGCCGCTCGGCGATGGCCATGCCGACCGCCATGCCGACGCCCTGCCCCAGCGGGCCCGTGGTGGCCTCGACGCCCTCCAGAAGGAAATTCTCCGGATGCCCGGCGCAGGGGCTGCCGAGCTGCCGGAAGTTGCGGAGGTCGTCCATGGTCGGTCGCGCATAGCCGGTGAGGTGAAGCAGCGCGTAGATCAGCATCGAGCCGTGGCCGGCGGAAAGAACGAAGCGGTCGCGGTCCGGCCACGCGGGATCGGCGGGATCGTGCTTGAGATATTCGGTCCACAGCAATGTCGCCGCGTCGGCCATCCCCATCGGCATTCCGGGGTGGCCGCTGTTCGCCGCCTGCACCGCATCCATCGCCAAGGCACGGATGGCGTTGGCAAGCAGTCTCGTCTCGACGGCCATCTCTTTCCCTTGAGGATGCCGGTGCGGAAGGCCGGCCTGCGGCTCCTTTATCGGCGGAGGCGCGTGCGTCAACCGTAGCGCTTTGCCACCCGCGCCGGCCATGCTATTCTGCTCCCGTAATGGCCGATGCCCGCGCTCTCGACGCCGCCCGGCGGATCGAAAAAGCGGTCGCTCGCATCGAGGCGGCCCTCTCCCGCTCCGCGCCCGAGGCATCCGCTTCGGCTCCCGAAGATTTCGACCGGCTGCGCCAGGCCCACGACGCGCTTCGCCGCCAGGTGGCGGGCGCGATCGGGCAGATCGACGAGATGATCGAGAGCGGGGGGCGGCGCTGATGGCCAATATCGACGTCGATATCGCCGGGCGCCGGTACAACGTCGCCTGCCGCGACGGCGAGGAGGACCATCTGCGCTCGCTCGCGGCGGTCGTCGACCGGCGCGCTGCCGACGCCGCCGCGGCGCTCGGCGGGCTGACCGAGGCGCGCCAGCTGCTGTTCGCGGCGCTGCTGATCGCCGACGACCTCAAGGAAGCGCGCGCCGGCGCCGGCTTGGCCGATCCGACGCCTCCGCCGCCCGATCCCGCCTTGGCCGAAGCGCTGGAGCGGATCGCCGCGCGGGTCGAGAATCTCGCCGACAGCCTTGAGCAGGCGGCGCTGGGCGCCTAGATAGGGAGCGACGGGTACTGCCCGGTACGAGCTTTTGAGAACATCCCTGAGGCGATAAGACATCCTAGGGGACTGTCCCTGCCCGGGCTCCGGCTCGACGCACATGGTTCCCACCTGACGTTCTGGCGTCAGAGGATATTCCGGCAAA
>DASZEO010000214.1:0-2932 GCA_035940755.1 Allosphingosinicella sp.
CAGTTCCGCGATTACGAGGCGCGCGGCGAGGCGTTCCGCGCCGCGGTGGAGTCACTCGGGGAGAGGGTGGGAGCATGAGCGTCGGTAGCGCAAGGGCGGTCGAGGCGGTGGGGACCGGCAGGGCCGCGAGGCTGGGCCGCTCAGACATGACGGCGCTCGGCCGCTGGTTCTGGGAGATCGACAAGCTCCTGTTGATCCTGGTCGCGGTGCTTATCTCGATCGGCCTGATCGCCGTTGCCGCCGCCTCGCCGGCCGCGGCGACCCGCTATTCGGGCGGCGGCGTGAGCTTCGACTCGCTCCATTATTTCTATCGGCAGCTGATCTGGATCATGGTCGCGGTGCCGGTGCTGATCGGCGTTTCGATGCTCCCCAAGGCAACGGCGCGGCGCCTGTCGATCCTCGGCGCTGTGATATTCACGGGCATGCTGTTCCTGGTGCCGGTGGTCGGCCAGGAGGTGAACGGCGCGCGGCGGTGGCTCGGGGTCGGATTCACCCAGTTTCAACCGTCCGAGTTCCTGAAGCCGCTGTTCATCGTCAGCATCGCCTGGCTGCTGTCGCTCAAGGAGAAGGATCCGTCGCTGCCGATGGTGCCGCTGACCGCGGTGCTCACCGGGATCGTCGCGCTCCTCCTCATGCAGCAGCCCAATTTCGGCGAAACGATCATCTTCGTTTCCGCCTGGGTGCTGCTGCTGGCGCTGTCGGGCGCACCGATGAAATATCTCTACGCGCTGGCCGCCGCCGGAGCGGCCGCAGTGGTGCTCGCCTACCTGTTCTACCCGGTGGCGACGGCGCGGATCGATGGCTTCCTGTTCGCCCAAGGCGACAATTACCAGGTCGAATCGGCGCTTCGGACGCTCACTTCGGGCGGCCTGTTCGGCGCTGGGCCGGGCGCGGGAACGCGCAAATTCTCGCTGCCCGAGCCGCATACCGACTACATCTTCTCCGTGATCGGCGAGGAGTTCGGAATCATCGCCTGCCTGGCCATCGCCATCCTCTACATGACGATCGTTGCGCGGGTGCTGATCCGGCTGCTCCATGAAGAGGACAAGTTCCTGGTCCTCGCCGCCGCGGGGCTGGTGTGCCAGTTCGGGCTGCAGGCGCTGATCAACATGGCCGTCAACGTCCACATCGCACCATCGAAGGGCATGACGTTGCCGTTCATCTCCTATGGCGGATCGTCGATGGTGGCGCTGTCGATCGGCTTCGGCCTGCTGCTCGCCTTCAGCCGCCGCAATCCCTACCTCCACCGTTCGCCCTATGTGGTGAAGTGGAGCGGCCTCAAATGACGATGTCGCGCCATTATGTGCTCGCTGCCGGCGGCACCGGCGGGCACATGATGCCGGCGCACGCGCTCGCCGAGGAACTGATGCTTCGCGGGCACCGCGTGGCCCTCGTCACCGACGATCGCGGCGCGCGGATCCCGGGGCTGTTCGAGCGGGTCCAGGTGCACGTGCTTCCGGCGGGGCGGCTGGCCGGCGGCCCCGGCGGCTGGATGCGGGCGGTCAAGGCGATCGTCACCGGCCGCGCGATGGCGCTGCGGCTGTACGAGACGTTCCGGCCCTCGGCGGTGATCGGATTCGGCGGCTATCCCGCTTTTCCGGCCTTGCTGGCGGCGCGGCGCGACCGCCTCCCCACCGCCATCCACGAGCAGAATGCCGTGCTCGGGCGCGTCAACCGGCTGGTCGCTTCGAAGGTCGATGCGATCGCCACCGCCTACGCCAATGTCGACCGGCTGCCGCGCCGGGCGCAGGAGCGGGTGGAGTTCGTCGGCAATCCGGTCCGCGACGAAGTGCTGGCGCTTCGCGACCGCCCTTTCCCGCCGCTTAGCGAGGACGGCATCTTCCGCCTGCTCGTCACCGGCGGCAGCCAGGGCGCCTCGATCCTTTCCGACGTCGTGCCGGAGGGCCTCGCCCTGCTTCCGGAGCATTTCCGCCGCCGCCTGCAGGTGACCCAGCAATGCCGGGCCGAGGATATCGAGCAGGTCCGTGCCCGCTATGCGGCGCTCGGCATCCCGGCCGACCTGGCCACCTACATGCCCGACTTGCCGGACCGGCTTGCCTGGGCCCATCTGGTGATCGCCCGCGCCGGCGCCTCGACGATCGCGGAGCTGACCGCCGCCGGCCGCCCCGCCGTCCTCGTGCCGCTGCCTTCCGCCACCGACGACCACCAGACGGCCAACGCCCGCGAAATGGCGCGGGCCGGCGGCGCGCGCATGATCCCGCAGAGCAAGTTCACCGCCGTCGAGCTCGCCAAGCAGATGCAGAAGCTCGGCCTCGACCCGGATTCGCTGGCGAACGCCGCGGCCCGTGCCCGCGCCGTCGGCAAGCCCGACGCGGCTCGGGCGCTGGCGGACCTGGTCGAGCGGATCGGCCGCCACCCCACCGCCGATCCGGTGTTCATGCGCGACAACATCCTGCAGCCGATCCCCAATGGAATGCCGGCATGAGAGGAGTCGGCACCGACATCGGCACGATCCATTTCGTCGGCATCGGCGGTATCGGCATGTCTGGCATCGCCGAAGTGATGCACATCCTGGGCTACAAGGTTCAGGGCTCCGACGTCGCCGAATCCTATGTGATCGAGGGGCTGAGGCAGCGCGGCATTCCGATCGCGATCGGCCACTCGCCGGACCATCTCGGCAATGCCGCCGTCGTCGTCGTATCGACGGCGGTGAAGAAGGACAATCCGGAGGTCCAGGCCGCGTACGAGCGGCGCATCCCCGTGGTGCGCCGCGCCGAAATGCTCGCCGAGCTGATGCGCCTCAAGTCGACCGTCACCGTCGCCGGCACCCACGGCAAGACCACCACCACCTCCATGGTGGCGGCCTTGCTCGACGCCGGCGGGATCGATCCCACGGTCATCAACGGCGGCATCATCAACGCCTACGGCTCGAACGCGCGACTCGGCAAATCTGATTGGATGGTGGTCGAGG
>DASZEO010000215.1:0-12520 GCA_035940755.1 Allosphingosinicella sp.
GATCGCCCCGGACGGAACGGTGCGGGTGTGGCTTGGCCCTGAAGCCGGCATCGAGAAGCCCGAAAGCATGGCCTTCGACGATTCCGGCAACCTCTATGTCGCCGACAACAAGGCGGACGTGCTTTACCTGATCACCCGCGACGGGCGCGTGCGGCGGCCGATCTCGCGCCGCGAAGGCTTCTCGCCGGAATCGCTCTTCTATGCCGGCGGCACGCTCTACATCACCGACAGCCACCACGGCACATTGTTCCGCTACAGCCCGGAGACGGGGCTGGTGGCCATCGCCGCTTTCTCGGGCGATCTGGCGAACATCCAGGGCATCACCGCCGATCCTGAGGGCAATCTGTACCTGTCGGTGCAGACGGACCTCCACGGCGGGCGCGGCTATATCCTAAGGCTGGCCCGCCGCTGAGCGCCGGCGCCAGCGCAACGGCATCCGAAGTCCGCCCGCAAAGCGCATTGCCTCAGCCTCGGCCCCGGCGGGACGTCCGGCAGCCGCCCACAACAGCCATGACGCCGCCACATAGGCGGCGGCGCCGGCGACCACTTCGATCATGAGGTCGGCGAAGGTGGAGCCGGTGTGCGGCTGGGCGAGGCGCACGAGGACCAGCATGAGGCTTGCCGCGGCGAAGGGGCGAAGCACGGGTGCAAACAGTCGGTGGGGCGCCGCCCGCGCGACGTGCGCCAGGTAAAAGGTCGCGAAGGCGAGCAGTCCGCCGCTGACGATCAACGCAGCCCAGGCGACCGGAATCGCGCCGCCGCCGGCCCATGCCGTTCCCGCGACGGCGGCGGCCGCCGCTGCGGCGCCCGTGCAGGTGATTGCGGCGGCGCGCTTCTCGAGGCCGGCGGCCTGAAGCGAGGAGGCGATCAGCTTGTAGACGGCGTAGACGGCCGAGGCGGGGGCGACGAGCTGGAGCAGCGGCGCGGCGTCGCCCCATTGCGATCCGAGCAGCACCTGCACCGAATCCTCCGCGGTCGCGGCGAGCCCGAGCCCGAGCGGAGCGGCGATCATGGCATAGGCGCCGAGCATGGTGCACAGCCGCTCGGGCGCCTGGCTCAGCGGCGCCCCGGTGCGGGCGGTGGTGACGAAGGTCACCCGGTTGAGCGCGGTCGCAATCTCCTGAGTGAAGATGGCGGAAAGGTCCTTGCAGACCGAATAGAGGCCGACCAGCTCCATCGCCGCCACCCGCCCAAGCACGAGCCGCTCGACCTGATGATGGAAGACCTGGCCCGCATAGCCGAGGAACATCCACCAGGAGACGCCGAGCAGCTCGCGGTGCCGCGCGAGCGACAGTCGCGGCCGGTAGGGGTGCGACACATAGGAGGCGACGGCGAGCAGCGCCGTCTGCAGCACCAGGCCGATCACCAGGGCCCAGTAGGACCGGAGCAGCACCGCTGCGGTGATCGTCACGGCGAAGGCGGCGAGCCGCACTCCCAGCCGCATCTTGAGATCGCGCCCGAATTCCAGGTTACGGTCGAAATCGACGACGCCGATGTTCACCAGGCCCAGGAACAGGAAGCGGCTCGCAATGATGGCGATGACCGGGCCAAGCGCCGGTTCGGCGTAGAGACGCGCCGCCAGAGGCGCCAGAGCGACGAGGATCGTGGCGAGGGCGCCGAAGATTAGCAGCTGGATCGTCCAGGCGGTGTCGAGATGCTCGCGCTCCGGGGCCTGGATGCGAAGCAGCGCCTGGCGCAGGCCGATCACTGAAAACACCTCGACCAGCGCGACCGTCGCCATCGCCAGGCCGGCGATGCCGAAATCGTCCGGGGAAAGCAGCCGGGCGAGGATGAAGACCGAGACGAGGCCGATCAGCCGGATCGACCATTGCATCGCCACCGCCAGCGCCGCGCTCCGGTAAAGCCGCTCGCCGGCCGCGGGCGGCGCTGCGCTGTTCGGTTCGGCCACGGTCTGCTCCTACGCCCGCTGCGCCGAAGGTGGCTGGGTCAGCGCACCGGCCAGGGCTGAGACCGACGCGCTGATGCGGCGGAATTCGGCGGAGACCGAGGCGAGGCCGGCGCTGCTCGCGTCGCGGATGTCGCGGGCGTCGAGAAGGTCCGGCAGCGGCAGCACCAGCGCTTCCATGTCGGGCCTCAGGCTGCACAGCCGGTCGGCCGTCTTGTAATCGAACACGATGACAGCCGAGGCCGACAGAAGCACGCCCGGCGTCAGGCTGCGGGAACGGTGATCGCTGAGATCGACCCCGAACTCGGCCGCGGCTTCCATCGCCGCCTCACTGGGCGGCCGGTCGGCGAGCGCCCGCATGCCTGCCGATTCGATCTCGATGCGACCGGCGCCGGACCCCATTTGCAGGCGCAGCAGCTGCTCGGCGAACGGGCTGCGGCAGACATTGGCGTCGCCGACGAGCAGCAGGCGGACCCCTTCGTCGCCATGGGTGCCGGCAAGGCGGCGAAGATGCTCGCGCGCTCGCGCGTGGCGAAGCATCGCCGGGCGCGGCAGCCGCTTGAGCGCGGCGGCCTTGAAGCGGCCCAGCACTTCCCTGCGCTCTTCGCTGAACGGGCGCGGATCGTCCTTCGCCCAGGAATCGAACGCCGCGGGGCGGATCAGGCGCGGCAGATAGGCGATTCCGGCCGCCGCGGCTGCTGCGCGGGCCGCCGGCGAAGGGGCAAGCTCGAACCGACCCGCGAGCCGGCGATACTCGCCGGTGAGGTCCGCCTTGATGAGGCCATGCCGGTAGTCGAAATGCGGCGGCTGCGGCCGCGCGCAGTGGAGGTCGTAAAGCAAAGCCGGAAAATCGGCGCCGGCCGCGACTGCGAGCGGCAGCGATCCCCAGAAGCGGGGGTTCACCTCGAGCAGGACGTGCCGGCCTTTGCCGGGCTCCCAGCGGAACTCGAACATCGCGACCCCGGTGAGGCGGGTGGCGCGGGCCAGCTCGCGCACCCAGCCGAGCAGCCGCGGGTCAAGCGGCTCGCTGGTGCGGCGCGTGCTCGGCCCGGTCTCATTCTCCTCGTTGAGCCGGCGGTGCTGGATGGCGGTGGTGATCTCGCCCTCAGAGGCGAGGACCGAGACGCCGACGCCGACGCCGCGGAAGAAGGATTCGACGATCCAGTCGTCCGCCAGGCCGCCGGCGAGCGCCGACTCCACAGCTTCGACGCTGCGCACGATCCTGGCGGAGCGCTTGCCTTCGACGGCGTCGGGATCCCAGGAGCGGCGCGGCTTGAGCACCAGCGGCAGGCCGAAGCTGCGCACCAGGTCGTCCGCCTCCTCGTCCCTGGTCAGCAGGCGCCCCGCACAGACCGGCACGCCGTGCGCGAAGGCGAGGCGCCGCGTTTCGGCCTTGTCGGTGAAAGCCGCCGCGGCTTCCGGATTGGGAATGGCGAGCCGGCTTCTGCCGATCCGGTCGGCATGGTGCATCAGCATCAGCAGGCTGGCATCGCTGGTCGGAAGGATGAGGGCGAACCGCTCGCGGTCGGCCAAAGCGGCGACGGCATCGGCCCACGCTTCCGGTCCGAGCGCGTAAGGGGGCAGCCGGTGGGACGCCGCGACGAAGCGCGACTTGAGCGCGGGCGAGGCGAGGTCGCTGGGCGCCGCGTGCACCTCGACCCCCTTGCGGCCGAGCGATCGGGCGACGGCAAGGAACGCCTTCGTGTCGTCGCCGAACAGCAGGACACGCTCTGACACCGGCTTCTCCACCATCACCCGCAGCGCCATAGGGCAGCCGCCGTTAAATTTTGGCGACTGGCGCCAGCTTTTGCCAGCGTTGGGCGGGCGCGGATTTCGGCTGTATCGTTCCGGGGCGGCGGTTGTGCGAAAGTTACCGGCGCCGGCGGGCGGAAGGGTCGGCCGCGCGGATGTCGCTCGGGTAGCAGAGCGGTGCGTAGCCGCCGGGCCGGCTGTAGGCACTGCGGCCCCCGCAGCGGCGGCCGGCGCGGTCGGTGCTGTAGGGGCACGGGCAGCTGCCCGGATAGTTGGCGATCGACTGGCGGACCAGCTCGCGCCGGATCTGAGCGTCCGACCGCTGTGCCACAGCCGGCGTAGCCATGGCGCCGACCTGGACGATTGTCACGAACGCAGCCGCGAGGCCGTAGATGATCCTCCTTCTCACGATTTTCCCTCCCCTTGGCGCTCTGCCTGAGCGGGCAGACGCAAGATGGGAGGCTAAGGCCCGGCGAAGCCTTGGTTATTCGGCGGACTGGTCCGGTTCGGAGCGAACGACGTCGCGGTTGCCGCTCCGTTCCGGCCGATTGCTCCGAAGCGGAGGAAGCGGCGGGCTCCGTCACCCAGAACTCGTTCAGGGTCCAGCTCTCCGCCCGCAGAGCGGCTCGTAACTGGATGCTGAAACAAGTTCAGCATGACGGCCTCGGGCAACAAGCGCGGCGGGAACGACGCCCTGCGCTCCGCCCCCTTCGTCACCCTGAACTTGTTTCAGGGTCCAGCTCTCCGCCCGCGCTGCCGGCTCGTAATTGGATGCTGAAACAAGTTCAGCATGACGGCCTCGGGCGGCAAAGCGCGGGGTGAGCCATGGCCGGCGCTCCAGCCCCTCGTCACCCTGAACTCGTTTCAGGGTCCAGCTCTCCGCCCGCGCTGCGGGCTCGTAATTGGATGCTGAAACAAGTTCAGCATGACCGCTCTGGAAGCGGCTCGATCATTCCTGAAGCCGCTCGAAGCCGAGCCCACCGCCAGATCGTCCCAGTGCGGGTTGTCGGCCTCGATCAGATTGATCTTCCACAGCCGGTGCCAGCGCTTCAGCTGCTTCTCCCGGCCGATGGCCGCGTCCATGTCGTCGAACTGTTCGACATATACGAGCCGGTAAACGGAATAGCGCGACGGGAAGCCGGACCTGATCCCGGACCTGTGTTCCCATATCCGGCGCATCAGGTCGGAAGTGACTCCGATGTACAGCGTGCCGCGGAACCGGCTCGCGAGGACGTAGACGAAGGGCTGGCGGTCCATCGGGAGGTGCTTATACCGCAGCGGCTCCGTCACCCTGAACTCGTTTCGGGGTCCAGCTCTCCGCCCGCAGAGCGGCTCGTATCTGGATGCTGAAACAAGTTCGACATGACGGCCTCGGGCGGCAAAGCGCGGGCGGAACGACGCCCTGCGCTCCGGCCCCTTACCTTATCTTCACCGCAGGCGGCTAAGCCGCGGCGATGGCGACGCGCGTGCTACTGACGATCGACACCGAGCTCACCTGGCGCCACGGCGGCGGCGGGTCGGGCGGCTGGCGCGAGAATTTCGAGGCCAGCTACGATCCCGCCGGAGTCGGCGTGCCCTACCAGCTGGACATGTTGCGCCGGCACGGCCTCAAGGCCTGCTTCTTTGTCGACCCGATGCCGGCGCTGGTGCACGGCATCGATCCGGTGCGGGCGATGGTGGAGCCGATCCTGGCCGCCGGGCAGGAGGTCCAGCTTCACCTGCACAGCTACTGGGCCGACCTCGCCGAAGGCCGGCGCGAGCAGGCGCGCTTCGAGCTCACGGCCTTCGACGCCGAGGCGCAGAAGGCGCTGATCGCGACCGCGCGCAAGCTGCTGATCCAGGCCGGCGCGCCGCCGCCCCTGGCTTTCCGATCGGGGAGCTACGCCGCCGATGCGGAAACGCTTGCGGCGGTTCGAGAGCTGGGGCTGCGCTACGACAGCAGCCACAACGGCACCGACCACCCCTGGCCGAGCGCGCTGCCGCTCGATCCCGCGCTGATCGACCCCATCGACTGCGAGGGAGTCATCGAAATTCCGGTGACTCAGATCGCCCGGCCGGGCGGCGGCCTTCGCCCGTTCCAGCTGTGCGCCCTGTCGTTTCAGGAAATGCGCGCCGCGCTTCGCCATGCCGCCGCGAATCGCCATCCGATCGTGACCATCGTCAGCCACAGCTTCGAGCTTGCCAGCCGCGACGGCAGGCGGGTCAACGCGCTCGTGCGGCGGCGATTCGAGCAACTTTGCGGCTTCCTCGAAGCCAATGCCAGTGCGCTGCCGACCGCGGCGTTTGCGGACTTGGACGGCGTAGCGACTCCGAAAGAGCGTTCGCGTCCGCTGCCGGCGCGGGCGCTTCGTACCGGGTGGCGGCTGGCGGAGCAGGCCTGGGGCAATGCCGTCTACGAGCGCCGAAAGCTTCGTGCGTCCTGAAGCCTTTTCAAGGGCTTACACTTGATCCAGAGCAGTATGTTCGGCACCCGCTACGTAACTCAGGTAAATGCGGCGGCGGGCGACTTCGTCCATACCGGCTATTCGCCGCGCGTTCGTTTGCGGCCTGTACCCGACATCTTTGGAGCTTTTGGGGTGGGGACTGCCATGGCTTATTACCGGCTTTACTTCATGGACAGGCGCACCGGGCATATCGACCGGTTCGAGGAGTTCGACGCCGCCGGCGACGCGGCCGCGATCGAGCGGGCCGAGCGCCACTCGGCGGCCGCGCCGATCGAGCTTTGGTCCGGCGCCAAGAAGATTTTCCGCCTCGAAGCGACAGCCCAGATTGCTCCCGGCGCCCGGGCCGCGACGGCCGCGCGCTGGCAGCTCACCGCCTGAGGGTTCGCCCTCGGACCCAGCGGTTCCGCCCACTCGGGCCGCTTTGACCGCCCGCCTGCGCCGAACCCCCTCCTCCTCCTCCGGGGCCATCCGGCGGGGGGCTCAGGTGCTCCGGTTCCTCCGCCACAAGGCCCAGCCCCAGGCCGCCGCGTAGAGCTGCAGCCAGTTCGGCGGCGACCAGGCGGGCTGCTTCAGCGCCTTCGACTGCGCCATCGGGTCGCGGCCGGCGCATAGGCCTTCGAAATGCGGCGGCGGCGGCGCAGATCAGCGAGGCGGCGGCGTAGTTCACGGCTGGGCGCTGTTGTGACATGCTCGCTGCTCGAAAGCGATCGGAGGAGGCAGGCATGATCAGGGTGACCGCGTTCAAATGGGTACCGCCGTTCGCGAAGGGGCTGGTGCGGGACCTGCGCGTGCGCTGGGCGCTCGAGGAAGCCGGCATCGACTACGAGCCCGTGCTGATCCCCCCGGAGGGCCATCCGACGGCCGAGTATCTCCAGTGGCAGCCCTTCGGGCAGGTCCCCGCTTACGAAGAAGACGGGCTGAGGCTCTTCGAATCCGGCGCCATCGTCCTTCACGTCGCGGAGAAGAGTGAGTCGCTTCTTCCCGCGGATCCTGCCGCGAGGGCGCGTGCGGTCCAGTGGCTGTTCGCGGCACTGAACTCGATCGAGCCGGGAATCCAGAACCTGGCCGCGATCGACCTGTTCTACACGCAGGAAGAATGGGCGAAGCAGCGCCGCCCGGGCGCCGAGGAATTCGTCCAAAAGCGCCTCGCCGCCCTCGCCGGCGTGCTCGGCGACAAGGAATGGCTCAGCGACGACCGCTTCACCTGCGGCGACCTGATGATGGCGAGCGTCCTGCGCATCCTGCGCCACACCGATCTGGTCGCTCAGGCCGGCCTCGCCGACTACCTCGCCCGCAACGAAGCGCGGCCGGCTTTCCAAAGGGCGCTGCAGGCGCAGATGGCCGCGTTTTCAACCTGAAACGTGTGACCCAGAACGGCCAGCCTTCGTGCAACTGGTCCCGGCGAAGCCTAAGGGCGGCGTCGATTTCAAGAAGCTCAAAGGCATCCGCCGGAAGCTTGGGCTGGAGAAGGTCGACGCCGAAGGCTTGTGGCCGCCAGAGTTCAACGATCCGGCTTTCAGCCGCCGAGTCCTCGGCCTCGAGGAAGACTGAAGCTTCTTCGACGCGCAGATAGGCGTGTCGCCGGCGCGGGCTCAGGAGCGGCTAAACACCGCCTTCGTTGGTCGAGCCGCCGCTTTTCATCGCATCGTGCGTTGCTCCGGCCATTATTCCGGCCGGTAGCGCAATGAGGCCGATACCGGCCATGGCGAGAAGGGACGCGACGATCTTTCCCGCCGGCGTGATCGGATAGACGTCCCCATAGCCGATCGTGGTGAGAGTGGTGACTGCCCACCACAGGGAGCGGGGGACGCTCCCGAACTTGTCGGGCTGCAAGTCACCCTCGATCCAGTAAAGGCCGGTCGCGCCGATGATCAGCACGCTCATCGCCAAAGCGACGGTGAGGCCCAGCTCGTATCGCCGAAGCGAGATTGCCCTGGAAAGACCCCGCAAGGCTTTGGACAGGCGCCCCAGCTTGGCCAGACGAATGATGCGCAGGAGGCGAACCAGCCGCAGGGCCGATGCATTGAGCCCAAGAACCGGCACAAGCGATGCCAGGATCACAAACAGGTCGAGCAGTGCCGCCGGCGAACTTACGAAGCGGAGCCGCCTTCTCAGGGCTGATTGATCGCCACGGTCCTCGGCGACCGACCAAAGCCGCGCCGCATATTCGAACAGAAACAGGAGCCCGAACGCGATCTCGGCGCGTTCGAACCAGCGGCCGAAGCGGCCGTAGATCACGGGCTCGGTTTCGACCACGGCGAACACCGTCGAGATCAGGATGACCGCGACGATCAGGGCATTGGCGGGGGAGAGTCCCGCTGCGGTCCACGCGGCAGGATCGAGCTGGCGATGCACTTGCGGTCGCAGTGTCTTTCGGGATTGTGCCACTGATCTGCCCTCGCTGATGCAACCTCTGGTAACGTCGCTGTGATTCGTGCTCTAGAGCAAGTACAGCAGGAGGTGCGGCCATGAAATTCGGCATCCGGCGACCCAGCATTCGTAAGAGCATTTCGGCGCGAACGTCGCCGGCGCGGTTCGTGCGGCACTCACTTGGGGTGAAAGCGCCCCGTGGCTGGGGGTGGGTCACCAACCCACGCAAGGCCGCATACAATCGTGTTTACAACCGCACGACCATCTCGTTTTGGGGGCTGCTGCGTAAACTGCTGCGATAGCAACTGTTGGCGAAGGTCCTCATCGGCTGAAGGGCCCACGGAGCCCATCTCGGCAGACTTCACTCCACCGTGACGCTCTTGGCCAGGTTCCTTGGCTGGTCGACGTCCGTGCCTTTCGCCACCGCCACGTGATAGGCCAGCAGCTGCACCGGGACCGCGTAGACGAGGGGGGCGATCAGCGGGTGGACCTTGGGCATTTCGATGGTGGCGATGGTGTTTTCGCCCGCCTGGGCGATCCCCTCGGCGTCGCTGATCAGGACGACCTTGCCGCCGCGGGCCTGGACTTCCTGCATGTTGCTCACCGTCTTCTCGAACAGCGGGCCTGAAGGCGCCAGGACGATGATGGGCACGTTATCGTCGATGAGGGCGATGGGCCCGTGCTTCATCTCGCCGGCCGCATAGCCTTCGGCGTGGATGTAGCTGATCTCCTTGAGCTTCAGCGCGCCTTCGAGAGCAAGCGGATAGTCCTGGCCGCGGCCGAGATAGAGGACGTCCCGGGCCTCGGCGATGACGTGGGCCATCGCCTGGATCTCCTCGTCGTGGCCCAGGGCGGCGTTCATCGCCGCCGGGCTTTCGTAGAGATGCTCGACGATCTCGCGCTCCTCGTCCCCGCTCATGCGGCCCTTGTCGCACGCGACCCGCGCGGCGAGGGCGGCGAGCACGGCGAGCTGGCAGGTGAAGGCCTTGGTCGAGGCGACGCCGATCTCCGGCCCGGCATGGGTCGGCAGCAGCAGGTCCGCCTCGCGGGCCATCGAGCTGGTGGGGACGTTGACGACGACGGCGATCTTCTGGCCCTGCTCGCGGGCGTGCCGAAGCGCGGCGAGGGTGTCGGCGGTCTCGCCCGACTGGGAGATGAAGAGGGCGAGGCCGCCCTCCTCGAGGACCGGCTCGCGGTAGCGGAACTCGCTGGCGACGTCGAGGTCGACCGGTACCCGGGCGAAGCGCTCCAGCCAGTATTTGGCGACCATCCCCGCGTAGAATGAGGTGCCGCAGGCGACGATGGTGATGCGCGGCACGTCGGCAAAGGAGAAGTCCATGGCCGGCAGCGCGACCCTGCGCTCGAGGGGGCGGAGGTAGCTCTGCAGCGTCTGGGCGACGACGATCGGCTGCTCGAAAATCTCCTTTTGCATGAAATGGGCGTGATTGCCCTTCTCCACCCGAGCCGCGCTGGCTCCGGAATTGACGATCTCGCGCTCGACCGGATTATTGGCGCTATCGAAGATCTTGACGCCGTCATGGGTGAGCACCGCCCAGTCGCCCTCGTCGAGATACGCGATCCGCTGGGTCAGCGCGGCGAGGGCGAGGGCGTCCGAACCGAGATAGTTCTCGCCGTCGCCGTTGCCGTAGCCGACCGTCAGCGGCGCGCCCTGGCGGGCGCCGACGATCAGGCCCGGATGGTCTCGAAAGAGGATGGCGATGGCGAAGGCGCCGTGCAGGCGCGGGAGGATGGCCGCGACCGCCGATTGTGGGTCCTTCCCCTGGGCGAGCTGGTCCGCGACGAGGTGCGCGACGCATTCGCTGTCCGTTTCGCTGAGGAATTTCCGCCCCTTGGCCTGCATCTCTTCGCGAAGGGCCCGGAAGTTCTCGATGATGCCGTTGTGGACGACCGCCACGCCGTCGACGATGTGCGGGTGGGCGTTGCCGACCGTTGGAGCGCCGTGCGTGGCCCAGCGGGTATGGGCGATGCCGACGGTGCCGGGGAGGGGAGCGGAGTCGAGCTCGCGCTGCAGGTTGTCGAGCTTGCCCTCGGCGCGGCGCCGGTCGAGCGCGCCGTCGACGATGGTGCAGACGCCGGCGCTGTCATAGCCGCGATATTCGAGGCGCCTGAGGCCGTCCATCAGCCTGTCGGTGACCTTCCTTTTCCCAACGATGCCGATGATCCCGCACATACGCCTACTTCTTCTTTCTGGCTGTCATGGTCTCGCGGAAGGTTTTGGCGCGGCCCGGCTTTTCCACCTGCGCGCCGCGGGCGAGGGCGACGGCGTCGGCGGGGACATCGCGGGTTATGACCGATCCGGCGCCGACCAGCGCTCCGGCGCCCACCGTCACGGGTGCCACCAGGGCCGTGTTCGAGCCGATGAAGGCGCCTTCGCCGACGTTCGTACGATATTTGAAAAAACCGTCATAATTACAGGTAATCGTTCCCGCGCCGACATTGGCGTTCGCGCCGATATCGGCGTCGCCGAGATAAGTGAGATGGTTCGCCTTGGCCCCGGGCCCGAGCCGCGCCTGCTTGACTTCGACGAAATTGCCGACGCGCGCCTTTTCTCCAATTTCCGCGCCGGGGCGCAGCCGGGCATAGGGGCCCACCTGCGCGTCGTCGGCGATGAGCGCGCCCTCGATGTGGCTGAAGGCGCGGATGCAGACGCGCTCGCCGATCGTCACGCCGGGGCCGAAGACGACGTTCGGCTCGACGACGGTATCGCGGCCGATCTCGGTATCGTGGGCGAACCACACCGTGTCGGGCGCCACCAGAGTGACCCCGTCGGCCATCGCCTTGAGGCGGCGGCGGCGCTGCCATTCGGCCTCGACCAGAGCGAGCTCGGCGCGGCTGTTGACCCCGGCCATCTCCCACGGCTCGGCTTCGATCACGGCGGAGTGGCGGCCGTCCTCGCCGGCGAGCATCACCACGTCGGGCAGGTAATATTCGCCGGCTGCATTGTTATTGCCGACGCGGGCGAGCCAGCCGAAGAGGTCGGAGGAGCGGGCAGCGAGAAGGCCGGAATTGCAGAGATTTACAGCCCGTTCTTCAGGCGTGGCATCCTTATACTCGACCATCTTTTCGATGGTGCCGTCAGGGCGGGCGAGGATCCGGCCGTATTGGGCCGGGTCGTGCGGCCGGAAGCCGACGATGACGACGCCGGGCCGGTCGGGGGCGTGCAGCCGCTCGAGCATGCCGGCCATCGTCTCGGCCTCGATCAGCGGCGTGTCGCCATAGAGGATGATGACGTCCCCGCCGAAATCTCCCAGCACCGCTTCAGCCTGGCGCACGGCATGGGCGGTGCCCAGCTGCTGCTCCTGGACGACGAGCTCGCCGCCGCGCGCCTCGACGAGGCCCTGGACCTGCTCGCGTCCGGAGCCGACGACGACGATCTTGCGCGCCGGCGCCAGCCCCTCGAGCACGCCCATCAGATGGTCGAGCATGGCTCGCCCGGCGATCGGGTGAAGCACCTTGTGCACGTCGGACTTCATCCGCGTGCCCTTGCCCGCGGCGAGAATGATGGCAGCGAAAGGTCTCGGTCTGATCATGGTGCCCCTGGTCCTGGCGCGCCCAATCGCACGGAAACATTGCCATTTCCATAGCGATGGCGGCGCCGGCGGGGCCGAGGGACCCCGCCTCCGGCAGGCATGGGTCGCATCGAATCGTGCGTCCGGACGTTGCCGCCCTGGAACGAGGAGGAGCAAGCGAGATGAGCGACCTGAGCCAGATCCGCGAGCATATGGAAGTGATCGGCGCCGACGGCGTTCACATCGGCACCGTCGACAAGGTGGAGGGCAGTCGCATCAAGCTGATCAAGGCCGACAGCGGCTCGCACCAGGACCACCATCATTATCTGTCGAGCGGGCTGGTCGCCGCGGTCGAGGGCGACACGGTGCGGCTGTCCGCCAACGGCGATGCCGCCGTCCTGCTCGAGGAAGAGCAAGGGGGCGAGGCGCTTTCCGACCATCAAAGCTGAGCGCGGTTCCATACGCCTTCCCCACGCCCTCGTTGAGGGGGTTTTAACGCGAGGGGGGCTAAGGGCGGC
>DASZEO010000216.1:0-5416 GCA_035940755.1 Allosphingosinicella sp.
AAGCTCCGGGTCGTTGGGCTCGCCGAGCCTCAGGGCGACATTGTCGAGCCGCTCGCGCTGCACGCGCCGCGCCAGCTCCTGGATGGTGAGCGGAACGATATCTTCGGCCAGCAGGCGCCCGCTGCGGCCGACGATCGGGGACAGGCGGATCGTGTAATAGCCCTCGCCCGCGCCGATGTCCGCGACCGACATTCCGGGACGGATTTCCGCAAGCCGAAGCACGGTCTCGAATTCGCCGACGCTGTCGCGGGCATCCTCGTTCAGATAGCGCGACGAGACGATCGGCGCCACCGGCCGCTGCGGCTCCGGAAAGGCGGAGCGCTCTTCCTCCCCATGCTCTCGGCAGGCACCCAGCAGCGCCAGAGCGAGCAGAGCGGCCCTACTCCACATCTTCCACTTCGACCTTCTCGCCGCTGACACGCTGCGACAGCGCCGCGGCCATGAAGCGGTCGAGGTCGCCGTCGAGCACCTCGTCCGGCGACGTCGAGGTGACTCCGGTGCGAAGGTCCTTCACCAGCTGATAGGGCTGGAGGACGTAGGAGCGGATCTGGTGGCCCCAGCCGATGTCCGTCTTCGCGGCGTGCTGGGCGCTCGCCTCGGCCTCGCGCCGCTGAAGCTCGGCCTCGTAAAGGCGCGCCTTCAGCATCTTCATCGCCTCGGCCCGGTTCTTGTGCTGCGAGCGCTGGTTCTGGCAGGCGACGACGATCCCCGTCGGCAGGTGAGTGATGCGAACCGCGCTGTCGGTGGTGTTGACGTGCTGCCCCCCGGCGCCGGAGGAGCGGTAGGTGTCGATCTTGAGCTCGGATTCATTGACCTCGATGTCGATATCGTCGTCGACCATCGGGTACACCCAGACCGAGGCGAAGCTGGTGTGGCGGCGCGCATTGGCGTCATAGGGGCTGATGCGGACGAGGCGGTGAACGCCGCTCTCTGTCTTGGCATAGCCGTAGGCGTTCTCGCCCTTCACCAGCAAAGTCGCGGACTTGATTCCCGCCTGCTCGCCGGAATGGTGATCGACGAGCTCCACCTTCATCCCGTGGCGCTCGGCCCAGCGGCTGTACATGCGCTGGAGCATCTCCGCCCAGTCCTGGCTCTCGGTGCCGCCGGCCCCGGCATTAACCTCGATATAGGTGTCGTTGGCGTCGGCTTCCCCAGCCAGCAGGGCCGCCACCTTGTCCCGCTCTGAACGCTCGGCGAGCGCCGCCAGCGAGGCCACCGCCTCGTCGACCAAGCCGTCGTCGCCTTCGGCCTCGGCCATTTCCATCAGCTCGACCGTGTCGGCGAGCTCCCGTTCGATGGCGCGCGTGGCGGCGATCGCCTCGTCGAGCCGGCGCCGCTCACGCATCACCTCCTGGGCGGCCTTGGGATCGTCCCAAAGCGCCGAATCCTCGACCTTCGCGTTGAGCTCGTCGAGCCGCTTCAATGCCCGGTCCCAGTCGAGGAACCGGCGCAGCAGGTCGAGGGCCGACCGCACCTGGTCGATGGAGGCTTGCGCTTCCGCGCGCATGACACGTCCTTTGAAACGGCTGCCGCAGGCCTAGTAAATCCCGCCCTGGCTTTGCAAGAAATCGCTGTCGCGGCGGTCGACCCGGCGGGCGGCGGCGGCGCGGCGCGGCGGCGGGCGGCGGGTGAGGTCGATCTCGTCGCGGGCGACCGTGCGCCGCGGCTCGCTTTCGGGCTTGAACGCTTCCCAGATCACGGCGGCACGAGGATCGCTGCCCGGCCATTCGCCGAACACCCGCCGGCCCGAGCGCCGGTCGATCCTCACCATCCTCACCCCCGGCGGCGCCCGGAACGGCACCACCGGCATGCCTTCGAAAGCGGTACGGGCGAACTGGCGGAAGATCGGCGCGGCGATTCGGCCGCCCTGGGCATAATGGCCCATCGGCCGAGGCCGGTCGTAGCCCATGTAGACGCCGGCGACGATCTGCGCCGAGCCGCCGACGAACCAGACGTTGGTCGGGCCGCTGGTCGTCCCGGTCTTCCCGAACAGCGGCCGATTGAGGTCTCGAAGCACGGTGGCGGTGCCGCGCTGGACGACCCCCTCGAGGATATGGACCATCTGGAACGCTGTCATCGCGTCGAGGATCTGCCGCGTGCGCAGCGGCGGGCGCGGCATCGGCCGGCCGTTCCAATCCGGCGCGTTGCACCCGGGGCACGGGCGAGTGTCGGCGCGCCAGATGACGTGCCCGCGCCGATCCTGGACATAGTCGATGACCGTCGGGGTCAGCGCCCGGCCCTGGTTGGCGAGCATGGCGAAGGCGTTGGTGAGGCGAAGCGCGGTGGTGTCGCCGGCGCCCAGCGCGATCGGCAGATAGGGCGTCCGGCTATAATCGCCGACGCCCATGCGGCGGGCGAGGCGGATGACCTGGTCCATGCCGATCTGATTGGCGGCCCGCACCGTCATCAGGTTGCGCGACTGCTCGATCCCCCAGCGCATCGTCTGCGGCCCGGCATAGCCGCCGGCGAAGTTGCGGAAGCATTTGGCGTAGGGTGTGCCCTGGTTGACGCAGAACGGGGCGTCGATGATGATCGAGGCCGGCGTCATGCCGTTGTCCAGCGCCGCGGAATAGACGATCGGCTTGAAGGCCGATCCCGGCTGCCGCTGCGCCTGGGTGGCGCGGTTGAAGTCGGAAAGGCGTGCGTCGAATCCGCCCTGCATCGCCCGAATCCGCCCGGAGGCGACTTCCTCGACCACGATGGCGCCGGAGATCTCTGGAATGGAGCGCAGGGCCCAGGAATCCCCCTGCCGCTCGACGGCCACGATCGCGCCCGGGCGAAGCGCCGAGAAGGCCGGCTCGCCCGTCCCCCGCCGCGGCATCGAAGCAAGTCCTGAGGGCAAGGTGCCGGTGCTGCCGTCGACGAAGCCGATCGTGGCCGATCCCCCCGCCTTCGAAAGGACGACAGCGGGGCGCCAGTCTTCGTAGCCGGCTCCGAAGGGGGCGATGGCGAGCTGCGAGCGCCAGTCGCCGGAGACGTCGACGCTGAGGCCGGGGTCGCGCCAGCCGCGGCCGCTTTCGTAGCGGACGAGGCCGTCGCGAAGCGCCGTCTCGGCGGCGCGCTGCATGACCGGATCATAGGAGCTGCGCACCCACAGCCCCCCGGCATAAACGCTGTTGGCGCCGCGCTGGGCGGTGTCGCCGAAACGCTCGATCAGCGTCCGCCGGACCTCCTCCATGAAATAGCCGCCGACGTTGCGCACCGTTTCCTCACCGCCGCGCACCGCCGCAAGTGGCTGGCGCAGCGCCTCGTCGCGCTGCGCGGCGGTGATGAAATTGTTCCGGGCCATCTCGCCCAGAATCCAGTTGCGACGCTCGATCGCTTGCCGCGGACGCCGAATCGGGTCGTAATTGCTCGGCGCCTTGGGAAGCGCCGCGAGGTAGGCGCACTCGGCGGTGGTGAGCTGGGCGACGTCCTTGTTGAAATAGGCGCGCGCGGCGGCCTGAACCCCATAGGCGTTGCGCCCCAGGAATATCTGGTTGAGGTACAGCTCCAGGATCTGCGGCTTGGTCAGCGTCGCCTCGATCCTTCGGGCGAGGAAGAGCTCACGAATCTTGCGGGTGTAGCTCACCTCGTTGGTCAGCAGCAGGTTCTTGGCGACCTGCTGAGTGATGGTGGAGGCGCCGACCGGCCGCCCCGAGCTGGTCAGGTTGGTGATCATCGCCGTGACGATGCCCGGGATGTCGATGCCGCCATGCTCGAAGAAGGTGCGGTCCTCGGCGGCGAGGAAGGCGTTGATCAGCTCCGGCGGGAACTCCTCGTAGGCGAGCTGAACGCGGCGTTCACGCGCGAAGCTCTGGACAGGAACGCCGTTGATGTCGCGCACGTAGGTCGGCAGCACCGGCTCGTAGTTCAGGAGCGATTCGGCCGAAGGAAGGCCGCGCGCGAAGATCAGCCAAAGGATCAAGTAGGCGACGAACGGCAGCGCCAGAAGGACGGCGAGCACCTTCACCCAGCGCCGCCGCCACGCGCTTCGAGCGAACGCGCCCGCACGGCCGGCGAAGCCGCCGACGTCGCGCCTGAGGTGGATACGTCCGGAAGCTTCCTGCGCGCTCATTTCCGCTGGCTCTAGCTCAAGCGTACAAGGTCGTGAAGGCGGCTGTTTCAGCTTCGCGCCGGCAGCAGCCGGCGGGCGAAATGCGCCTCGATGGCGCGGCGCATGCCGTCGGCGATCTGGTGCCGCCCCTGCGGCGATCCGATATAGGCCGCGTCGAGCGCGTTGGTGAGATAGCCCGACTCGAACAGCACCGAGGGGATGTCCGGCGCCTTGAGCACCACGAAGGCGGCAAAGCGGTGCCAATCGGGCCGGAACGGGAAGATCGGCACCGCCTCGCGGTACAGCAATGCTGCGAAATCGGCGGAGACGCCCATGCTTTCGCGCTGGGCCAGGTCGATGAGGATGAGGTTGACGTTCGGATCGGGACTGAGCCTGGTGCCGGCGATCAGGTCCGCTTCATTCTCGCGCTGGGCGAGCTGGGCGGCCTCGCGGTCCGACGCCACCTCGGAAAGCGTGTAGACGGTGGCGCCGTGGGCCTGGTCGTTGAGCGGGGCGGCGTCGGCGTGGATCGAGATGAACAGGTCGGCCCGCAGCCGCCGGGCGATGGCGTAGCGGTCCTGGAGCACCAGATAGCTGTCGTCGTCGCGGGTCAACGCCACCCGGACCCGGCCGGAGCGGGCGAGCTCGTCGCGGATCGCCCGGGCCAGCGCCAGAGTGATATCCTTTTCGCGAGCATCGCTGAAAGGCGACGCGGCTCCCGGATCGCGGCCGCCGTGGCCGGCGTCGATGACGACCAGCGGCGGATTCGCGCCGCGCGCCCGTGTGACCGGCGGCAGCGGGCCGCGCTCGTCGCCGCTCGGCGGATCGAGGGGAATCGTCACGGCGTCGCCGCCGCTCCGCCCGCCGTTCGGGCCGGCCGGACCGAAGGAAGCGCCGAGCAGGGTCAGCAGGATCGTCAGCAACCACGTCATCGGGCCATCCTGCCGCTGCTGGCCCTCCGCGGTCCAGCAAAAATCCCTGCGCCGGGGCCGTTGCGGTTGCCGCCCGCACCCGGGGATGCTAGCACCCCTTCATCGCTTCGCCATGGCGGGTCCCGCCGGTCCGAAGCGTCTTGAGCTTTGCCGGCCCCGCGCCGGCCTTCTAGGTTGACGCTGCATGTTGTATCCCTCCGCCAGGCTGACGCGCCACCCAGCGGGTGACGGCAGCCGTGGCGGACGGCCGGCGCTGGCGACCGGCCCATCACGCGCAGCAGACGCACCACACCTTCATTCAACCCGGACGCAGGAAGCGCGGAGCGAGTTCGCCGCGCCTCCGTCCATATTCGAGCGCGCGCGCCGCGGCATCGCGGCCCGCGCGTGGAGTGACATTGATGACCATGCGCATGTTGATCGACGCGCGCCACCCGGAAGAGACTCGGGT
>DASZEO010000217.1:0-7456 GCA_035940755.1 Allosphingosinicella sp.
TCGGGCGAGAAGCGCGGATCGTGCTCATTATGCTCCGGTGCCGACGCGATCCGAACCGGCTGCGCCCCGCGGCGGCGCAGGTCGAGCAGCCACAGGTCGGTGCGGCCGCGGTTCGCCGCCAGGTCGGTCTCGCGAAGCTGATAGGCCGCCCAGTTTCCGTCCGGCGACACCGTGGGCGCGGCGAGGCGGCGCATGGTGGCGAGGTCGGTGGCGGTGATCGGACGGGCAAGCGCGGCCGGAGCCTGCGCGAAAGCGAGCGCGGCCAGCGCCGCGGCGAGGAGCTTGTTCATGAGGCGGGCGGTAATGGAAACATCCCCCTCCCTGCAAGGGAGGGGTTAGGGGTGGGTGCGAGCGCAGCGAGCTGAGGGCGATGCAGCGAGCGCCGTTGGCGCTACCCACCCCCGACCCCTCCCTTGCGGGGAGGGGAGCGCGCGCTCAGGCGTTGCGGCCGGTGATCCGCGCGATCTCGCGGGTGACGAGCTGCTCGACGATCTCGGGGAGATGCTCGTCGAGCCATTCCTTGAGCATCGGCCGGAGCATCTCGCGCACGACCGCCTCGAGCGGGCCGGTGTCCGCGGGCGCCTCGGTCCGCTGCCGAAGCGCCGTCAGCGCCGCGAGCCGCTCCCGGCTGGCCGCGGCGACGTCGCTGGAAAGCAGCCCCGTTTCCTCCGATACCGGATCGTCCAGCTCGAGCACGTCCTCGTCAATGGAAGGCGGCTCGGGCTCCGGCGGCGGCGCTCGGCGCGCGCGCGCAGCGGCCGCAGGGCCGGCGCGGCTGTCCTCTGCGATCACGCGCTTGATGGAGGCGAGTATCTCCTCCATCGACGGGTCCTGCTGAATGTCCCCCATGATGAGGGTCTTATCGCTTATTGCGGCGGCTGTGTCACGGGTGTGTTTGCCCCGGGCGTCTGAGTAGCCGGGCTGTTCGTCCCGGTCGGCGTGCCGGTGCCGGGGCTGCTCGGCGCGGGACTCTGCATGGTCGGATAGCTGCTCCCGGGGGTCTGCATCTGCATCGAGCCGGGGACGCCGTGAATCTGGGTGGCGTCGGGCATCTGGTTTTCCGGCCGGTTGGCGCCGGGCAGCTGGGTCACCGGGCTGTTCACGTCGGGCGCCACCGTGCGCGTCGACACGGGCAGCGGGCGAGGCCCGTTATTCCAGTCCGACCAGCTGCGCGAATAGCGGTTGTAATGGACCTGCGGATCGTAAAGCGGACCGGCATCGAGGTTGAGGTCGTCCGCCTCGGCCATGCCCATCGTGTTCAGCAGCTGGAAGCCGGCGACGTAGGCGTCGCGCCGCGCCGTCACCAGCGCCACCTGGCTGTTGAGCAGCTCCTGCTGGGCGTTGAGCACGTCGAGCACGTTGCGCGTGCCCACCGTCTGCTCGGCCCGCACGCCCTCCAGCGCAAGCTCGTTCGCCGCGACCGCGATGGTGTTCGATTCGATCGCCTCCAGCGCCGCCTGGTAGGTGGCGAAGGCGGCCCGGGTGTTCGCGACGACGAGGCGCTCGACGCCGATCGCCTGCTCGATCAGCTGGGCCCGGAACGCCTGCGCCCGGCGCACGCGCGCGCCCGCGGCGCCGCCCTGGTAGAGCGGAAGATTCATCGAGAGGCCGACGCCGGTGCTCGTCGTCGAATTGGGCAGCGTTCCATTGGGCTGGCCGGCGGCTTCGTCGGCAGTGCCGAGCGCGTTCGAGTAGCGGGTAGTGCTGACCGCCGAGACCGTCGGAAGCCGCTCGCCGCGCGCCGAGGCGACGTCGAAGCCGGCGGCGCGGGCCTGGGCGGCGATCGATACCAGGTCGGCATTGTTGGCGAGTGCGATGTCGACCGCCTGCTCGGGGTCCCTCGGCAGCGGCGGAAGCGGCGGCGGCGGCTGCAGGTCGCCCGGAACGTCGCCGATCACGCGCTGGAAATTCTCCTCGCTGGTCTCGAGCTGCCCCATGGCGGTGGCGAGGTTGCTCTGCGCGAGCGCCAAGCGCGCCTCGGACTGGGCGACGTCGGTGCGGGTGAGGTCGCCGACTTCGAACCGGTCGCGGGTCGCCTGCAGGTTGGTCTGCAGCACCCTGACCTGGCCCTGGTTCAGCTGGACGATCGAGCGGTCGCGAATCACGTCCATGTAGGCGGCGACGGCTTCGGTGAAGACGTCGCCCTCGGTGCCGCGAAGGTCAGCGCGCCCGGCCTCGACGCGGGTGTTGGCGGCGCGGATCGCGTTGCGGACCCGGCCCCCGGCGAACAGCGGCAGGCTGACGTTGCCGGTGACGCCGAGGTCGCGGCCGTTGCGGCCGACGATGTTGCGGGTGAGGACGTCCTGGTTGACGCCGATGGTCGTGCTGACCTGCGGCCGCCCCTGGGCGCGGGCCAAAGCGACATCCTCGTCCAGGCCCCTTAGCTGAGCCCGCTGCGCCATGATCGTCGGATTGGCGGTGTAGGTTTTGACCAGCGCCTCGCGCAGCGTCTCGGTGGCGGCGTTCGCCACCGTGCTGATCGTCATCGCTGCCGCCCCGGCTGCGGCCAGCCACCGTCCCCGCATCACGCTCTCGCTCCGTCCTTTAAAAACTGAACCCGCGGGGCTTCAGGAAGCCCGGCAGGACCGCCGCGGCGGCATCCGAAAAAGCGGTGGTGCCGAACGCGCCCCCCGCCACCCGGCCGACGCACAGCCGGGTCACCCCCTCGTCGATCAGCGCAAGCGCGAACTCGCCGCCGTCCGCGAGCTGGTCGACGATCGCCTGCGGCACATGCTCGACCGCGCCGTCGATCAGCACGAAATCGTAAGGCGCGCCCGCAGGATACCCTTCCGTAAGCGGCGCCTGCACGAGCTCGAGCCTGGTGCCGGGAAGGGCGGCGCGGGCGAAATCCACCAGCTCCGGCACTTCCTCGACCGCCACGACCGAGCGGACCAACCGCGCCAGCACCGCGGCGGAATAGCCCGTGGCGGCGCCGATCACCAGCGCGCGCTCGCCGCCGCCGAGATGAGCCTCGCTGAGCATTCGCCCGAGCGCCATCGGCGAGTTGAGATCGCGGCCATGGCCGAGCGGCACCAAAGCGTCCGCATAAGCCAGCGCGCAGCGTTCCGGCGGCACGAACCGCTCGCGCGGCACCTCGCCCATCGCGGCAACGACGCGCGGATCGTTGACGCCGGTGGTGCGCAGCTGGCTCGCCACCATCGCCCGGCGCATATGTTCGAAATTGTGCTCGGTCATGCCGATCCGTCTACTCGCACAGCTGTCTTATTGATGCAATACAGTTGTTGGCCCCTGCGGCTTTTATCGGCAAGGCCCGGCAAGTCAAAGCGGAGAGTGGCGCGCGCATCTCCGGTGAAGCAGCAAGAGCCGTGCCACGTGAAGTGGAAGACGCGGAGGCGCCGGATCGCACGCTCCCGCTGTCCGGAAGCGGACAATCCTGTTCGCGGGCGGACACGGCCGGACGGCTTCGCTATAGCCACCGCGATGGCGACGCCGCTCGAGCATGACAGGCCGTTCGACCGACGGCTCCGGCGGGTCCGGCGCGACCGGGCCGCCGTGGCGGGCAACCGCGCACTCTACCTCCACCGGCGCGCGGCGGACGAGCTGATCGAGCGGCTCGAGCTGGTGCGGCGCGATTTCCGCGACGCGCTCGACCTCGGCTGCGGCGATGGCTACCTCGCCGGCCGCCTGCGCGAGCGGGGCCTCCAGGCGACGGCCGCCGACGCGGGCGCCCGCTTCGCAGCGGCAGCCGCCGGGGTGCAGTGCGATGAGGACCGCCTCCCCTTCGCCGACTCCTCTTTCGACCTGGTCGTCTCGGTCGGCGTGCTCGACAGCGTCAACGACCTTCCCGGTGCCCTCACGCTGATCCGCCGAGCGCTTCGGCCGGAAGGGCTGTTCCTCGCCGCTTTCGCCGGCGCCGGCGGCCTGCCCCGGCTGAGGGAAGCGATGCGCGCGGGGGAGGATGCCGAGGGTGTCGGCACGTCGCCCCGGATCCACCCGCAGATCGACGTGCGCGCCGCGGGCGACCTGCTCGGCCGCGCCGGCTTCGCCCTTCCAGTCGCGGACTGCGAGACGGTGACGGTGCGCTTCCCGTCGCTGCCGAGCCTCATCGCCGACCTGCGCGGAATGGCGGCGACGAACCTGCTCAGCCTGCGCTCGACGCGCCCCTTCGGCAAAACCGGGCTGGCCGCCGCGACCGGCGCGTTCGCCGCGGCCGCCGATCCCGACGGCAAGACCGCCGAGCGCTTCGACATCGTCTACCTAAGCGGCTGGAAGCCTTAGATCAGCGCCTCGAGCAGCGCGATCAGCGGCCGGTCGGCCGGCGGCATCGCCGATGGATCCATCTCGCGGGGCGCCAGCCAGCGAAGGCCCGTGGCGTCGAGCGGGCGCGGCTCACCCTCCCATTTCCGGCACAGATAGAGCAGCAGGATCATGTGCCGCTCCGCCACCTTGGCGCTAGCGAAGCAGGCCGGCTCCAGGTCGGGCTGCCCGACTCGCACCCCCAGCTCCTCGGCCAGCTCGCGCACCAGCGCCGCTTCGGGCGTTTCGCCCGGCTCGACCTTGCCTCCGGGAAACTCCCAAAGGCCCGCCATCGGCCGGCCCGGCGCGCGTTGCTGAAGGAGAACCCGGCCGTCGCCGTCCAGCATCGCCGCCGCCACCACCGTCATCGTCGGAATTTTTTCCAGGTCGGCGCCTTCCGCTAGGAGTCCATTAACGACGCCTCGCTTATGCCGTCGGCAACTGGGCTTCCATGCCCGTGGCAGAAGGCGAGGCGGCGATGCGGGGATTTCTTCGGATATTCAAGGACGAGCGCGGTGCGACCGCGGTCGAATACGGCCTGATTCTCGCGCTGGTGTTCCTGGCGATGATCACCGGCGTGTCGACGTTCGGCCAGACCACCATCAACATGTGGACTTATGTCGCCAACGAAGTCGGCGGCCGCTGAAGCCGCATTAAATATTTGGCAACCTACGGCGCTTAAACGAATCATCAGCTGACCCAGAAATTCAACGGCAGGGCGGCCAGGAAGCGTGGACTTCCAGAGTGGAATTGGAACCAAGGAGACCGGAAATGCAGTTCATTCGCAAGATCATCAAGGACAAGAAGGGCGCCACCGCCATCGAGTATGGCCTGATCGCCGCGCTGATTGCGGTTGCCGCCATCACGGCCATGCAGGGCCTGGGCAGCAGCCTCAACACGACCTTCACGAACGTTTCGACCGCGATGAAGGGTTCGAACCCGTAAGCTGCGGCGTTACCGACCAAAGAAGGGGCGGCGGAAGCAATTCCGCCGCCCCTTTTCTTTGCGCTTCAGGCTAATCGATCAGCGGCGGCCGTAGACGACCAGCTTCACCCGCTGCCCGCGCTGGAGCGACTCGTTGGCGCGAAGCCCGTTGAGGATCCGGAACCGCTCCGCCTGGTAGCTCGAATAGGCCATCCGCCCGGCCAGGCTCTGGACCGTGTCGCCGGCGCCGACCGTCACCAGCTGGATCACGCGCGGGCGAATCGCCGCCGCTTCCTGAGCCGAGAGCCGCCTGACCGACTGCACCATCGGCGCGAACGCGCCGAGGCCGCTGCCCGCAGGCGTGATCATGGCGAAATGATAAGCGTGGCTCCTGTCGAACTCGTAGGCGAACACGGTGACGTCGAGCACGCCCTGCTGCGTTTGCACGCGGGCCGTCGAGTAAGCGGCGGGAATGCCGTTCACGGTCGTGCTGCGCGGCTGCGAATAAGGAATCTGCGTCTGCTGGCCGCCGAGCGCGCGGAACACCTGGGCGATATAGGTGCCGAGATCGCCCGCGTAGGCGCCTGTGGAGAATTGCGCCTGGCCGGTCGACCCGACCACCGAGACGGCGCGCGAGCCGTTCTGGATGCCGAAGCCCTGCGGCACGCTGAAGGCCAGCCTGAGGTCCGGGTGGAGGAACTCGCGCCCCTCGACGATGCCCTGCGCCGGATCGTCGTCGAAGATCATCCCGTTGACGGCGGCGAGGTGCTGCTCGCGATTGACGATCCCCTGCCCCGCTCGGCCGGTCGCCTGCGCATGCTGGGTGGCGCGGGTGACACGCTCCGCCGAAAGCGGGTGGGTACGCGCCCAGGAGGGCGTCGCCCGCTGATCGTCCTCGCGGCCGGCGAAGCGCGACTCCATGTCGCTCCACGCGCCGAGCGAGGCGAGCATGGCCGGCGACTGCATCGGGTCGTAGCCCGCCGCGGTCATGTAGCGAACGCCGAGATCGTCCGCCTCCAGCTCCTGGCTTCGCGAATATTGGAGGAACATGCCCTGGCTGACCTGCCCAGCGAGCTGAGCGAGCTCGCCCGAGCCGGTCACGACTCCGACGAGCAGCGCGCCGAGCTGCGACAGCAGGCCGCGATTCTGCCGCGCCGCGCTGTGATCGGCGGTGATGTGGCCCGCTTCATGGCCGAGCACCGAGGCGAGCTCCGCCTCGCTGTTCATCAGCCCGATCAGCTGACGCGTGACGTAGACGTAGCCGCCGGGAACCGCGAAGGCGTTCATCACCGGCGAATTGAGCGTCGTGAAGCGGAAGCCGCCCGGCTGCACCCCCGTCTGCGCCGCGACCCGGCTGCCGACCGAGTTGACGTAGCCGGCGACGTTGGCGGGCGCCGGGCCGCCGAACTCCTGGACCACCTGCTCGTGCTGCTGCGCCGCCTGCTGGGCCACGCCCGGCGCGATGGCGCGCTGCTCGCCGCTGCCGACGAGTCCGGAACTCGCGCAGCCGATTGCCGAAAGGGAAAGGGTGAGGGCGAAGAGCGCTCTGAGCTTCATCGATGTTACTCCGTTACGCGGGCGTCTTCGCCCGCGCCGTGAACACCGTTACGGAGGCGAAGTTCCGCCCTCCCGCGCCCGTCAGGCGCCGAGATATTTGGCGCGCCGCTGCGCCCGCACCGCCTCCGAAGAAAGCCCGTCCAGCGCGGCGAGCTCCTCGGCCACCGCCGCCCCGACCGCGGCGACGGCGGCGGCCGGATCGCGGTGGGCGCCCCCCGCCGGCTCCGGCACGACCCGCTCGATCACGCCGAGCTGAAGGAGGTCCGCGGCGGTGATCTTCATCGCTTCGGCGGCTTCGGCCGCCTTGTCGCCGCTGCGCCACAGGATCGAGGCGCAGCCCTCGGGTGAAATGACTGCATAGACGCTGTGCTCGAGCATCAGGACGCTGTTGGCCGCGGCAATGGCGATGGCGCCGCCCGAGCCTCCCTCGCCGACGATCGCCGCCACCATCGGTACGCCGAGCGCGAGGCAGCGTTCGGTCGAGCGCGCGATCGCCTCCGCCTGGCCGCGCTCCTCGGCTTGCACGCCGGGAAAGGCGCCGGGCGTGTCGACCAGAGTCACCACCGGCAGCCGGAACCGGTCGGCCATGTCCATGAGGCGGATCGCCTTGCGATAGCCTTCGGGCCGCGCCATGCCGAAATTATGCCTGAGCCGGGAGGCGGTATCGCTGCCTTTCTCGTGGCCGATCAGCATCACCTTGCGGCCCTGCCAGCGGCCC
>DASZEO010000218.1:0-2289 GCA_035940755.1 Allosphingosinicella sp.
CAGACGGTCACCGTCATCAGCGACCAGACGATCCGCCGGCAGAACCTGCTGACGCTCCGCGACGCGCTCACCGCCGTGCCGGGAATCACCTTCGGCGCCGGCGAGGGCGGGGGCGGCTATGGCGATGCCATCAATCTTCGAGGGTATACGGCCAGCAACGACATCACCCAGGATGGCGTCCGCGACAGCGCCCAATACAGCCGGACCGACCCGTTCAACCTTCAGCAGATCGAGATCTACAACGGCGCCAACAGCGTCTTCAACGGCTCGGGATCGGTCGGCGGCACCATCAACCTCGTCTCCAAGGTGCCGCAGCCCGCGGACCTCGCGATCGTCCAGGCGGGGGTCGGCACCGACGATTATTCCCGCGCCACCGCCGACGTGAACCAGCGGGTGAGCGAGGACGTCGCGATCCGCCTGAACGCCATGGTTCACCGCAACGACGTGCCGGGCCGAGACGTTGAGGAATATGAGCGCTGGGGAGTAGCGCCCGCCGTCACCCTCGGCATCGCCGCCCGGACCAGCCTGACGCTCGCCTATCTCCACCAGCAGGACCGCAACACGCCGATCTACGGCGTTCCTTATTTCCGCAGCGCGGTGAACGACGGGCCGCTGCCGGAGGCCGACGACAGCGACTATTTCGGATTCCGCAACCTCGACCGGCAGGCAATCGACGTGGACCGGCTGACGGCGACGGTCCGGCACGAATTCAGCCCCAGCCTCTCGCTCCGCAACCTCACGCGGTGGCAGCGGGTCGGCCAGTACAGCCAGACGAGCTCGCCCGAAGGCACTTTCTGCCTCAGCGGCACCGGCCGACAGCCCGTTGGGGCGGACGCCACGACGTCCATCGGCCTGCCCTGCCCCGAGGGGCTGCCCCCCGGCTTCTACCGCCCGTCCGGTCCCCGCGGCCGGATCCGCGACCAGGAAAACCAGCTCCTCCACACCCAGACCGACCTTCGCGCCGAGACCGGCCGTGAGGGCGGCTTGCACAACACCCTTGTGATCGGCGGATCGCTGACGTGGGAGGATTACCGAATCGAGACGGCCGAGCTGGTACGCAATCCCGACGGTTCGCCCGCAACTCCGCTGCCGATCGATAGCATCGCCGATCCCCTCGCCATCTACAGCGGCCCGATCAATCGGACCGTCACCGCCCGTTCGCGCAGCCACACCTCCAATGCCGCTGTCTACGCCTTCGATACGCTCGAGCTGGGCGAGCATTTCGAGCTCAATGGCGGCGTTCGCCTCGAGCGCAACCGCGGCCGCTTCCAGAGCCTTCCGCTCGCCTTCTACCCGCCGGGGACGCCGCCGCTCACCGAGGCGCAGCTGGCGCCGCAGCGCAACGCCGAGACGCTGTTCTCCTACCGCGCGGGCGCGGTGTTCAAGCCGAGCCGCTTCACCAGCCTCTACATCGCGGCGGCCAATTCGCGCACGCCTTCCTCCGCCACGGTCCGGCTCGGCTGCACCAGCGGCTCGGGCACCACCTTCGTCAACTTCTGCGACGTCGCCCCGGAAACGGCGCGAAGCTACGAGATCGGCGCCAAAGCCGACCTTTTCGAGCGCCGTCTGCAGCTGACCGCCGCCTTGTTCCGCAACGAGCGGTCGAACTTCCGGGTGCCCTCCAACCAGCCGGGCGCGCCGGACCCGCAAGTGCTCGACGGCCGCTCGCGCGTCGACGGCCTGGCGCTCGGCGCCACCGGCTTCATCACCCCGGATTGGTCGATCTTCGCCAATTACACCTATTTAGACGGCGAGGTGCTCCAGAGCGTCTCCGACTTCTGCCTCGCCAATCCGGGGCCCGCGTGCGGCAACAGCGCGGCCATCCCCGATCCGCAGCGCGGCGACCGGCTGATCCAGACGCCGCGCCATTCGGCGAGCCTGTTCACCTCCTACCGGCTGCCGTTCGGGCTCGAGGTCGGCTACGGCCTCACCTATCAGGGCCGCTTCGCCACGCATCAGCGCAACCTGCTTCAGCGGACGCAATATTTCTCGGAGGACTGGCTGATCCACCGGCTGTTCGCGTCCTACGCCTTCGGCAACGGACTGACGGCGCAGCTCAACGTCCAGAACGCCAGCAACGAGCGCTACTTCACCGCCATCCGCAACAATGTCAGCGCGACGACCGGGGCGATCACGGGCGGCTGGGCCACGCCCGGCGAGGCGCGCTCGGCGGTGCTGAGCCTGTTCTACAGCTTCTGACCGACGTAGAGGCGCGGCCATGATGATCGCCGTTCCCGATCTGCTCGACCCCGGAGCGGTGGCGCGCGTTCGCGCCGTCGTCGATGCGGG
>DASZEO010000219.1:0-3324 GCA_035940755.1 Allosphingosinicella sp.
CGACGTCGGAATAATGGTCGGAGCCGACGTTGCGCACCGTCGTGAACCCGGCCTCCAGCATCTGCCGGGCATGGGTGGGACCCATCACGGTCTGGAACAGGTCGGTGAACTGAAGCGACTCATAGGGGCCGTAGAAGGGGCTGGAATCCAGATGGACGTGCATGTCGATCAGCCCCGGCAGCAAAATGCGGCCCGGCAGGTCGATCCGGCGGGCGCCTTGCGGGATGATCGGGCGGGCGCCGCCGCGCCCGACGACCGCGACGATGCGACCGTCGGTGATCACCACCACCGGCTCCTCGACCACCCGCCCGGCGAGCACGTCGATCATTCGGTCGGCCGTGACGACCACCGATTCCGCGCGCAGGCTCGCCGGCAGCAGAAGGAGCAAAAGGGCGAGCAGAAGGTGGCGCATGTCGATTTCCCCGGCCAAGTGAGCTCGGAGCGTTACGCGCAACTTTCCGCCATTGCCAGCGACGGGGGCTATTGCGGCGGCGGCGCCGCCACCTCGCGGGCGCGCGCCAGATGGCGCTGGATCGCAGCGGCCGAGGTCGACGCATGGCGGCGCAGGACCTCCACGTCGCCGCCGGAGGCGTAAGCCGTCACCAAGGTGAGCGCCTGCTGGTGAGCCTCGATCTGCTGCTGGAGGTAGGCGGCGTCAAACGCGGCGCCGCTGGCGGCCCGCAACGCCTGTATCTTGGACTGCTGGTCGGCACTCAGCACCGGCACCGCCCCGATCGGCGGGCGCGCCTCGGCCGCCGCGCGCGCGAGCTCGGCGGCGGAGCGTTGATGGTCGGCGAGGATCATCCCGGCCAGCTCGCGCACCTCAGGCCGCTGCGCCTTTTGCTGGGCGATGCGCGCGGACTGGATCTCGAAGAAGTCGCCGGACCCGGCAAGGCCGACATATTGCTCGCCGTTAGCCGCGGTTTGCGGGCTCGGCGGCGCGGGCTGGGTGACCGGCGCGGGGGCGTTGGAGACGGCCGGATCCTGGACGGCGCTGCCCTGCGCGGTCGCCTGGTTCTGCTCGTCATGGCCGCCGTTGCAGCCGGCCAGCGCCAGCGTCGCCGCCGCCGTCGCCGCCACAGCAAGGGTCAAGCGCATTTCCATGCCTCCTTTGCCCATCGCTCCGACAACGGCGCAGCCGGAGCGCCGTTCCGGTCAGGCCTGGTCGATCCGGCCCGTCGCAGCCGCGCCGTGCTGTGGCCGGATGTACAGCCGCTTCACTTCCGGCCAGCAGCTTTCCACCTCGGACTCGATCGCGGCGATGATTCGCTCGACGTCGCCGGCGGTGATGGAATCGACGAAGTCGGCGCTCATGATCACGGTGATCTGGTCGGGCGCGGAATGGACGGTGAGGATATGGCCGACGCCGACGACGCCCGGCTGCCGGCTGGCGGCGGCGCGGATTCCCGCCACCAGCGTCGGATCGGCGGCTTCGCCGATCAGCAGCGCCTTCGATTCTACCGCGAGCACGAATGCCGTGACGCCCAGGATGATGCCGATCAGGACGGAGGCCGCGCCGTCGTAGAAAGGATCGCCCGTCAGCTGCGCGAGCGCCAGCCCTGCCGCCGCGACGACGATGCCAGCCATTGCGGCCCCGTTCTCGAGCAGGACGATGAAGGCGGGCGGGTCCTTCGACACGCGGACCGCCTCGACCCAGCCGAGCGGCCCCTTCGCCTCGCGGAACTCCTTGAACGCGGCAAAGGTCGAGCCGCCTTCGAGCAGGAAGGCGACCAGCAGCACCGCATAGCCGACCAGCGGCGAGACCGCATGCTCCGGGTGGACGATGTGGATCACGCCTTCATAGATCGAGACGCCCGCGCCGAGCGCGAACACCAGCACCGCGACGACGAAGCTCCAGAAATAGAGCTCCCGGCCGTAGCCGAACGGGTGCTTGTCGTCGGGCGGCTTGCGCGACTGCCGCCGGCCCCAGATCAACAGGAGCTGGTTGGAGGAGTCGACGACGCTGTGGACGCCTTCGGTCAGCATCGCCGAGGAGCCGGTGAAGGCCGCCGCGGCGAACTTGGCGGCCGCGATGCCGAGGTTGGCGCCGAACGCGATCAGCAAGGTGCGGTTGTTGTGGCCGGCACTCACGTGCTGCGCTCCTCGTCCATTGGAGCGGCGTCCCTAGCCGCGCCTCGCGGTCGAAGTCGAGCAGTGCGCAGCGCGAACGTCAGCGGTTGATCGTGGCCATGCCCGCGGCATGGTAGCGCGGACCGGAGGCGGCGCCGGGCGGAAGGATGGAGTCGATCCGCTCCCTGTCCTCGCTCGAGAGGCGGACCTGAAGCGCCGCGATATTCTCGTCCAGGTAGCGGCGCCGCTTCGTTCCAGGGATCGGCAGGACGTCCTCCCCCTGCGCCAGCACCCAGGCGAGCGCGAGCTGCGCCGCCGTGCAGCCCTTGTCCGCCGCCATCGTCTCGATCTCTTCCACCAGGGCGATGTTCCTGGCGAAATTCTCGCCGGTGAAGCGGGGGTGGAAGCGGCGAAAGTCGTCCTCCGGAAAATCGGAGGGGCTGCGGAACTGGCCGGTCAGGAAGCCGCGGCCCAGCGGGCTGTAGGCGACGAAGGCGATGCCGAGCTCGCGCACCGTCGGCAACACCTCGTCTTCCGGATCGCGGCTCCACAGGGAATATTCGGACTGAAGCGCGGCGATCGGGTGCACCTTGTGCGCGCGGCGAACCGTCGCCGGCGCCGCCTCGCTGAGGCCGAGGAAGCGCACCTTCCCTTGCGCGACCAGCTCGGCCATCGCGCCGACCGTCTCCTCGATCGGGACCTCGGCGTCGACGCGGTGCTGGTAGTAGAGATCGATCACGTCGACCTTCAGGCGGCGAAGGCTCGCCTCGCAGGCCGAGCGGACATAATCGGGCCGGCCGCACACGCCCTGGAAGCTGCCGTCCTCGCCCCGGACGTTGCCGAATTTGGTGGCGAGGAACACCTCGTCGCGCCGCCCCGCTATGGCCCGCCCGACCAGCTCTTCGTTGCGCCCGACGCCGTACATGTCGGCCGTGTCGAGGAAGTCGACGCCCTGGTCCAGCGCGTGGTGAATGGTCGCGATCGATTCCGCTTCGTCGCCCGATCCGTAGAACTCGGACATGCCCATGCAGCCGAGGCCGATCGCGGAGACTTCGGGGCCGTCGCGGCCGAGCTGGCGGCGGGCGACGGTCATCCGCGCTGGAGGTCCGCCAGGAAGGCGCGCACGCGCCGGGCGTTGACGCCGACGTCGCTGACGCCGACGCGGCTGATCGAGCGCATGTCCACGACCGAGCCGCTGCCGTCGCTGTCGGGCCGGACACGAACGACGACATTGTCCCGGAACCGGAAGAAGAA
>DASZEO010000220.1:0-1971 GCA_035940755.1 Allosphingosinicella sp.
GTTGCCGCCGGCGAGCCGCATGTCGCGGCGAAAGGTGCGCAGCCGCTGCTGAAGGTCCTGCTGCTCCCACTGCGACAGCCCGTCGCGGGCGTAGCGGTCGTGCAGGTCGTCGAGCGCGTCGAGCTGCCGGCGCAGGTTCCAGCCCTCGTCGCGGCTGATCGTGCCGCGGTCGACGGCGGTGCGCAGCCGCGCCTCGAGCCGCTCCAGCCGGGCCTCGAAATTGGCGCCGGCATAAGCCTGGCTCTGATAGTTGAAGTTGCGGTTCTGATATTGAGCGGCGGCCGGCGCCGCGATGGCCAGCGCGGAAACCGCGCCCAGGCCCAACAGGATCTTCTTCATGTTACTCACTCCCAAACGCCCCAGCGCTTAGGCCACACCAACGCACGGCGCGCCGCGGAGGGTCCCTCGGCCGCCCCCGGCGACGCGCGATGAAGAAAGAGCTGTCCTAACTGACCGAATTTGTGATCGGCGAAATCATGATTTTCCGCACCGCCTCAGAGCCGCGCCAGCGTCGCCGGATCGCGCCCGTCCCGGGAAAAGGCATCGAGCGCCTCAGCGAACGGCCGGCCGTCCGGCGCCGCCGCGGCCTCGAACAAGGTCATTGAGGAGCGGAACTTGATCGCGTCGACACGCCCGAAGATGGCGTTGAGCGAGGCGCCGCGATGCTCCAGCACCGCCCGTGTGCATTCCCGAAGCCGCGGCCCGAGCAGCGGGTGGGCGAGATAGGCGCGCGCTTCCTCGACCGAGGCCATGGCATAATGCCGGGCCGTCTCGCTGCGCGCCAGCCCGGCGATCTGCGGGAAGACGAACCACATCCAGTGGCTCTGCTTTCGCCCGCGCCGAAGCTCCGGCAGCGCCTGTTCGTAGACGCTCGCCTGGGCGGCGACGAAGCGGCCGAGATCGCCCACCGGGCTCGCGCGCCCGCCTCAGCGCTTGGCGTCGGAACCGATTCCCTTGGTGGAGGGGTTCGACGCGTTCTTCTTCGGCTTTTCCGCCTTGGGCTTGCGGATTTCCTTGCTCGATCTTTTTTGACCCTTGGCCATTTCGCTCTTCCTCTCCTGCGGCGGACCGGCCTTGCCGCTCCGGCCGTCCGAAGCGCGGCGAATACGCTATCGCGGCGGCGGTCCGCAATCCGCGCAGTCGCCGCCGGCCAGCTCGATCTGCAAGGTGACATGGCCGATGCCGAACCGCTCGTGCATCACCGCCTGCGCGCCGGCCAGGAATTGGTTGCCGGGATGGCCGCCGGCGATCACCAGATGCGCTGTCATCACCGTGTCTGCCGTCCCCATCGGCCAGATGTGGAGGTCGTGCACCGCGCTCACGCCCGGCATGGCGGCTAGCGCCGCCTCGACCTCCTCGGGCTCGATCCCCTCGGGCACCGCGCCCAGCGACATGAACACCGACTGCTTGAGCAGGCCCCAGGTGTTCCAGAAGATGATCGCCGCGATCAGCAGGCTGAGCGCCGGGTCGATCCAGCTCGCGCCGGTCCACAGGATCAGCGCTCCGCCCGCCACCACTCCGGCCGAAACCCCGGCGTCTGCGGCCATGTGCAGATAGGCGCCGCGGATGTTGAGGTCGCGGTCCCCCCCCCGGGCGAACAGCAACGCCGTCGCCAGGTTGATCGCCACTCCGACGGCGGCGACGGCGATCATCGTCGCTCCGGGCGCCGGCGGGGGATCGGCGAAGCGGCTCGCCGCCTCCAGCACGATCGCACCAAGGGCGACCAGAAGCAGCAGCGAATTGCCGAGCGAGGCGAGGATCGACGAGCCGCGATACCCCCAGGTGAAGCGCCGCGTCGGCGGCCGCCGCGCCAGCCCGGCGCCGACCCACGCGACGGCGAGGCCGAGCACGTCGGAGAAATTGTGGCCCGCATCGGCGAGCAGCGCCATCGAATCGAACACCAGCCCCGCCGCCGCCTCGGCTGCGGCGAAGGCGGTGTTGAGGACGATGCCGATGGCGAAGGCGCGCCCG
>DASZEO010000221.1:0-2981 GCA_035940755.1 Allosphingosinicella sp.
CGAGGGAGCGATATTGCTTGGGAAGCTCTCCGCCGACGCGGCTGCCGCTGCCCGCTGCCACCAGCAATGCGACGGTCCCTGCCATGGCTTCGCCCTAGCCGAGCCCAATCTTGCCCGCCAGCGGCTTTGCCCCTATCTTCCGCGCCTCCCATGAACCCTCTCGCGCCCATCCAGATCGGACCCGTCCGGATCGATTCGCCCGTCATCCTGGCGCCGATGACGGGCGTGACCGACCTGCCGTTCCGGCGGGCGGTGAAGCGCTACGGCGCGGGCCTCACCGTCACCGAGATGATCGCCAGCCAGGCGATGATCCGCGAGACCCGCCAGTCGCTCCAGAAGTCCGCCTGGGACCCGGTCGAGGAGCCGGTCTCGATGCAGCTCGCCGGCTGCACCCCCTATGAGATGGCCGAGGCGGCGAAATTGAACGAGGACCGCGGCGCCGCGATCATCGACATCAACATGGGCTGCCCGGTGAAGAAGGTCGTCAACGGGGAGGCCGGGTCCGCGCTGATGCGCGACCTCAGACTCGCCGCGTCCATCATCGAGGCGACCGTGAAGGCGGTGCAGGTCCCGGTCACGCTGAAGATGCGGATGGGGTGGGACAATAATTCGCTGAACGCGCCGGAGCTGGCGCGCATCGCGGAAGACCTGGGGGTGAAGATGATCACCGTCCACGGCCGTACGCGCTGCCAGATGTACAAGGGCGTCGCCGACTGGGGCTTCATCCGCAAGGTCAAGGAAGCGGTCCGCGTGCCGGTGATCGCCAATGGCGACATCAACTCGATCGAGGACGTCGAGGCGGCGCTGGCGCAGTCCGGTGCCGACGGCGTGATGATCGGACGGGGTGCCTATGGCCGGCCCTGGCTTCTTGGCCAGGCGATGCATTGGCTCGCGACCGGACAGCGGCTGCCCGATCCCGGCCTGGACGAGCAGTTCGCCGTGATTGTCGAGCAATATCAGGCGATGCTTCAGCTCTACGGCACCGAAACCGGCGTCAACGTCGCGCGCAAGCATATCGGCTGGTACACGCGCGGCCTCTACGGCTCGGCGGAGTTCCGCAACGCCTTCAACAAGGAGGCCGATCCGGCGCGGGCGATGGCCATGCTCCACCGATTCTACGACCCCTGGCTGAGCAAAGCGGCCGCCTGAACGCCGGAGCGGCGGGGAAACGCGCCGGGTTGAAGGCTTTCACTGTGTTCTTTCGGCCACATTGTTGTGCTAGAGCCGCATGGTGAACGCGCAAGCGCCGATCCCCGTCGAATCCCGGCCACGTTGGCGGCGCCGCGCAGCGGTCCTGCTGCGCCGGCGGCGCTTCGTCCCGGCGGTCGAGGTGCTGTCGGTGCTGGCGCTGCTGGTCACCGCCGCGATCAGCTATTTCATCGTCACTCAGAAGGGCTCGACCAACGCCCCACTGACGCCATCGCTGGTGGCGACCCTGCTCGTCGCCAACCTGGTTCCGGCCATGGCGCTGATGGTGCTGATCGCGCGGCGGATGGCGATGCGCCGTGCCGCTGATTCGCCGATCGGGGGGAGGGGCCGGCTTCACGTCCGGCTGGTCGCGCTCTTCTCCGCGATCGCGGCGGTGCCGACGGTGCTGGTCGTCTTCTTCGCGTCCTTCCTTTTCCAGAGCGGGATGGAGTTCTGGTTCTCTGACCGGGCGCAGGGGATGGTGGAGAATGCGGTGCTGGTTGCCCAGCAGGCCCGCGACTCCGAGCGCGACCGGGTCCACCGCGAGACGGTGACGATGGCCGGTGACCTGGCCGGCTACCTCCAGCAGATCCCGGTCGACAGCCCGCTCTTCGCCGAAGGCTTCGGCCGGCAGGTGCTGGCGCGAAATCTTTCGGAGGCGATGATCCTCAACGTCACGCCGGAGCACGGCATACAGGCCATCGCGCTCGTCAATCCCTATGACCGGCCGCTGGAACGGATGGTCAGCCCGGCCATGATCGAGGTGCTGAGGGCAGGGGGCGAGAGCGTCCCCGTCCCGAGCACCGACCGGACGGGGGCGCTCACTCGGCTGCCGGGGACGGAGAACAGCTATGTCTATGCCGCCCGGGTGTTCGAGCCGCAGCTGCGCATCCAGCTCCAGCGGGCCGAAGCCATGCTTCGCGATTATCGAGCGCTTCAGGACCGGTCGCGAACGATCCAGCTCCGGCTCAACGCGGCGCTGCTGATCGTCTCGCTGCTGATCGTCGCCATCTCGATCTGGATCGCCCTCAAGCTCGCGGACCGGCTGGTGCGGCCAGTGGGCGAGCTGGTCGACGCGGCGCGGCGAGTGACGGCGGGCGACTTGTCGGCGCGGGTGCCGACGACCCAGGCGCGCGACGAGGTCGCAACGCTGGGCAATGCCTTCAACCGGATGACCGGCCGGCTGCAGGAGCAGACGGGGGCTCTGGTCGGGGCCAACGCGCAGCTCGAGAGCCGCCGCGCCTTCACCGAGGCGGTGCTCTCCGGCGTCACCGCCGGCGTCATCTCCGTCGACGACGACCACGTCGTGCGGCTGATCAACAGCTCGGCCGAAGCGCTTCTCAAAACTGGCGGGCAGAGCCCGGTCGGGCAGAAGCTGACCGATCTGGCGCCCGAGCTCGACCATCAGCTGACCGCCGAGGAGCGCGAGGACGTCGTGCAGTTTGCCTCGAGGGGCGAACCGCGCACGCTGGCGGTGAAGACGGTGAAGGTCAAAGGCGGCTACGTGCTCACTTTCGACGACATCACCGAACAATTGCTCGACCAACGCCGGGCCGCCTGGTCCGACGTGGCGCGGCGGATCGCGCACGAGATCAAGAACCCGCTGACGCCGATCCAGCTCGCGGCCGAGCGGCTGCAGCGGCGCTATGCCGAGGAGATCAAGTCCGACCCCTCGACGTTCGAGCGGCTGACCGGGACGATCGTCCGCCAGGTCGGCGACCTGCGCCGGATGGTGGACGAATTCTCCTCGTTCGCGCGGATGCCCAAGCCGACCTTCCGCGAGGAGCCGGTGG
>DASZEO010000222.1:0-4474 GCA_035940755.1 Allosphingosinicella sp.
CATCGCCAGTTTCGGGCCGGTCGACCTCGATCCCGCTTCGCCGCTCTGGGGCCACATCACCACCACGCCAAAGCCCGGCTGGCGCCAGGTCGACGTTGCGCGGCGGCTGTCGGCGCCGTTCGCGGTCCCGGCCGCGTTTGACACCGACGTCAACGGCGCCGCCCTCGCGGAGATGCGCTGGGGAGCCGGCGCGGGCCTCGCCGACTTCGCCTATGTGACGGTCGGCACCGGCGTCGGGGTCGGGCTGGTCGTGAACGGCCGGCCGACCCGCGGCTTCGCCCATGGCGAGCTCGGCCATATTCGCATCGTCCGCCTCGCCGGCGACCACTGGCCCGGCGCCTGCCCCTATCACGGCGCCTGCGTAGAAGGGCTCGCGGCGGGCGGCGCCGTCGCCGCTCGCACGGGGCGCGGGGCCGACGATCTGGGGGACGAGGATCCGGTATGGGAGACGGTGGCCCACGCGCTCGCTCAGCTTGGCCACGTACTGGTCTGCGCCGCGGCGCCACGGCGGATCGTCATCGGCGGCGGCGTGATCTCAGGCCGGCCGCATTTGCTGCCGCGCATCGAGGCGATGCTCCGCGACAGCCTCGCCGGCTACATGGCGCTGCCGGACGACGGTCCCTATGTCCGCGCCCCCGGCCTGGGCGACCTCGCCGGGCCCCTCGGCCCGATCGCTCTAGCCGCCGCCCTGCTAGGCAGCGGCCGCGACCAGGAAGACCGCGCCGTCCGAGGCTGACACGCTCTCCTGCGCCCCCACGAACAGGCAGTCGCCGAACGCCGCGGTATCGCCGCCAGCGGTGATCCGCCCGCTCAAGGGAATCGCGAACCGCTCCCGCCCCGCCAGCGGGTCCGCGCCGCCGCCGCCGACCCGCGCCAGCACGAAATGCGGCGCGTCGACGAGCGTTCGGCTCTCCTCCCCGCCGGCAGGCGAAGCGAGTTCGTCCGGATAAGCTTCCAGCCGCGCCACCGCGACCGCCTCGTCGAGATGAAGCTCGCGCGGCCGGCCGTAATCGTAGAGGCGGTAGGTGACGTCGGCCGGCTGCTGAACCTCGATCAGCGACAGGCCCGGCCCGATGGCGTGAACCATCCCCGCCGGCACGTAATAGGATTCGCCCGGCTTCACCGGCCGCCATTCCAGCGCCTGCTCGATCGAACCGTCCAGCGCCGCCGCCCGAAGCCCCTCGCGCGTCGGCGGGTCGCAAAAGCCCAGCCCCAGCACCGCGTCCGGCGCCGCCTCCAATATGTGCCAGCACTCGCTCTTGCCGCGCTCGAGCCCGCGCGCCCGCGCCTGCGCGTCGTCCGGGTGGACCTGGACCGACAGCTTCTCGCTCGTGAAGATATATTTGACGAGCAGCGGCAGCGGCGTTCCGTCCTGCGCTTCGAACCATATCTCCCCGGTCTTGCCGCCGCTTGACCCGCCGAGGCCGGCGGGAAGGTCGGTCCGCCCCCAGGGCTTTTCCACCGCGTGCCTGACGAGCTTCATCCTGTCCTCATGACGACGAGCTTTGGCCTCTTGCCGCGGCGGCGTCCACTCCCCTAAGCCTGCGGGGCCAACAGGGAGGTCGCGGTGCGGACACGGGCAGCGGGCGCGAGCGGCGCCTTCATCGCGGTGACGACCCTGTTCTTCGCCTGGGGCTTCATCACCTCGCTGATCGACCCGCTGATCGCGGCGGTCAAAGGCATTTACAGCCTCGGCGACCGCGAGGCGCTGCTGACCCAGTTCGCCTTCTTCATCAGCTACGGCGTCGTGTCGCTCCCCGCCGCCGCCTTGCTGACGCGCGCCGGCCATGTGCGCACCATTCTGCTGTCGCTGGCGGCGATGCTCGCGGCCTGCCTCGTCATCCTGCTCGCCACCTTCGTCGAGACCTACACGCTCGTGCTCGCCGGCCTGTTCCTGCTCGGCAGCGGGATCACCGCCCTGCAGGTCGCCGCCAACCCGCTTTCGGCCTCCTTGGGAGATCCGGAGCGGAGCCATTTCCGGCTCGTCTTCAGCCAGGCCTTCAACTCGCTCGGCACCGTCATCGGCCCCTATCTCGGCGCCCGCGTCATGCTCCAGGGCGCGGCCCACGAAGGCGGCACCGTCGACGCGGCAGCGCGCACCGAGGCGCTCAGCCACATCCACAGCGCCTTCCTGATCGTCGCCGGCCTGATGGCTTTGCTGATCGCCTTCATCTGGGTCTCGCGCGGCCGGATCGAGGCGGCGGCCCCGGCCCGCCCCACCGTCGCGTCGTCCCCCTGGGGCGCGCTGAAGTCGCGCTGGGCGCTGTTCGGCGGCCTGGCCATCTTCCTTTATGTCGGGGCCGAAGTGTCGATCGGCAGCCTGCTCGCTTTGTTTCTCAGCGAGCGGCGGATCTTCGACATGCCGCTCCAGCAAGCGGCCGAGCTCGTCTCGCTCTACTGGGGCGGAGCGATGGTGGGGCGCTTCGTCGGCAGCTTCCTCCTGACGCGGATCAGCGCCGCTCGCCTGCTCGCCGCCGCCGCCGCGCTCGCCGCTTTGCTGTGCCTGGTCGCCTTCGCCAGCGCCGGGCCGATCGCCGGCTACGCCGCCATTGCCGTCGGCCTGTTCAACTCGATCATGTTCCCGACCATATTCACGCTCACCCTGGAACGCTCGTCCGCCAGCCACGCCTCGACCTCGGGCCTCTTGTGCGTCGCGATCGTCGGCGGGGCCTTCCTGCCGCAGCTTCACGGCCACATCGCCGACGTCGCCGGCCGAAGCGTCGCTTACGCGGTCCCCGCCGCCGCTTACGCCGTCATCGTCGCCTTCGCGATCGCCGCCCTCCGAAACCGAGCCCGCCCCGCCGACATCGAGCCGCCGGCGACGATCCACTGAAGCGCTACAGCAGGCGGATGCGCGGTTCGGCCCGCTCGGCCCTCAGCAGCAGCTCGGTCAAGGTTGAAGTCGGGCTGTTAGTCCCTCACCGCTCGTCGGGCAGCAATGGATAGTTGGCAGTTTTCGCCGGTGGTACGACATTGGCGCTCAAGCATATCCACGATCTCGAGATGTTTGTGGCGAACATACTCATCTCGTAGAATGACTGGTGAATAGACGTTTCGTCTGATTGACTGGGAGTTGGCATGATCCAGTGTGTCTTGTTCGCCATGGGCGACAGGAGCAACTTGTGCATGGCGCGGGATCACAAACCCGAGAGCAACGCCCACCATCAAACATGCCCCTGCGATGGCGGCCGTTCTCAGGTGAAGAAGACGCACCATGGGCGACCCTCAATCCTTCTCCGAGAGACTATCATAAGCAATGGAGCGCGTCGCCCCCCAGCGTTGCGCCCGTTCGACCATGCCCCGGCCGATTTCCGAACCTGCCGTCGTCTAGGCTAGTACCGCCGCGCCCGGCGCGCCTCGTGGGCCAGCTCGATCTCGAAGCGGCCCGAGGAGCAGCTGATCGTCCGGCCGGTGAGGCGCGCTTCGCCGACGTAGATCTGGCCGCGGTCGTTGCCCGAGCGGGCGAAGACGGCCCCGCGCGCCATCGTGCCGGTGATCTCCACGGTGCGGCCGGTGCGGTAGGCGGAGATCTGGATGCCGTCGGCGTCGACCGGCGGCAGGATGCCGACCCACAGGAAATCGCGCCCGTCGGGCGAGGCGAGCACCAGCACCCGGGCGCTTCGCCCGGTGTCCAACTCGAAATTGAGGCTTGCCGAGCTGTAGGCGCGCTCGTTGCGCCGGGCCTCGAGCATCCGCACGCGCGCCGTCATCGTCGCGCTGCTGCCGAAGAAGCCGGAGACGTCCGCCCGCTCCACCTCCCCCGCCGCGGCATCGCACAGATAATGGCCGGGCGAGACCTCACGGATCTGCGCATGCGCCGGCGCGGCGGCCGCGGCGGCAACGGCGGCAAGGAAGAGCGGGGCAGGAAGCTTCGTCATGGCGGCAAACCTAACATGCCGCCGCCGCCGGCAACAGGTCGCCCGAAGTCCGTGATCGGCTCGATGCCGGCGCCGGCTGAGCCCGGTGCCTGCTCCGGCGCTCGTCGGGTCGTCAGCCCCAGAACTCGCAGGTCGCCTGCTGGCCGATGCGGAAACCGTTGGCGGTGAGCTCGCGTCCCGTCTGCCCGTCCAGGTGTCCGCCCCTGAACGTGACGCTGGAGCCGCTGACGCTGAACGTGCCGCTGGTCGCGCCGTCGAGATCGGTGTAGCGCCCGGGGCCCGTGATCCTGAAGCCGAGCCCGGCCATGATCTGGCCGCCCGACTCGTAGCAGGCATATTCGCCGGTGCGCAGCGCCCCTGAAGGCGCCGCCGCCTGTCGCGGCGGGGCGGGCGCGGCGGGGGCGGCGGAGGGCGCGGGGCCGGCGGGGCCGGTGCGGCCGGTGGCCGGCCGGATCCCGCTGACCTCGTTGTGGACGATATACTCGCCTGCCTCGCGGCTCAGCGCCGGATAGGCCGGGCACCGTACGCGCAGGACCGGGCCGATCTCGCTGACCGTGCACGGGACCCAGTGCCCGCTTGCCTCCAGCTCGACCGCC
>DASZEO010000223.1:0-3954 GCA_035940755.1 Allosphingosinicella sp.
GCGGCCCGCGCTTCCTACATCCCGGCTTCATGACAGCGGCAATGACCATTCCCGGCCATTTCGATCCGGTCCCGGTCCCGCGCCCCGCGGCCGCAGCGGACGGAGACGCGCGCGCCGACCTGGTCGGCCTGTCGCGCGAGCAGATCCGCGCCGCTCTGGTGAAGGCCGGCCTCGACGAGCGCCAGGGCAGGCTTCGCTCCAAGCAGCTGTGGCACCAGATCTACAACCGGGGCGCAACCTCGTTCGACGCGATGAGCGACATCGCCAAGCCGCAGCGCGCCTGGCTTGCCGAGCGCTTCGTCGTCGGCCGGCCGGAGGTGGTGGTCGAGCAGGTCTCCACCGACGGCACCCGCAAGTGGCTTTTGAAGACCCGCGACGGCCACGATTTCGAGATGGTGTTCATCCCCGACGCCGACCGCGGCACCCTGTGCGTCTCCAGCCAGGTCGGCTGCACCCTCAACTGCCGCTTCTGCCACACCGGCACCATGCGCCTCGTGCGCAACCTGGAGGCCGGCGAGATCGTCGGCCAGGTCATGCTCGCGCGCGACTCGCTCGGCGAATGGCCGTCGCAGCCCGAGGGCCGGATGCTCTCCAACATCGTCATGATGGGCATGGGCGAGCCGCTCTACAATTTCGAGAATGTCCGCGATGCGCTCAGGATCGTCATGGACGGCGACGGCCTCGGCCTTTCGCGCCGCCGGATCACCCTCTCGACCTCGGGCGTGGTGCCGATGATGGCGCGGGCCGGGGAGGAGATTGGGGTAAACCTCGCCGTCTCGCTTCATGCGGTTACGAAGGAAGTGCGCGACGAGATCGTGCCCCTGAACCGCAAATACGGCATCGAAGAGCTGCTCGAGGCCTGCGCCGCTTATCCCGGCGCCAACAATGCGCGCCGCATCACCTTCGAATATGTCATGCTCAAGGGCAAGAACGACAGCGACGAGGACGCTCGCGAGCTGGTCCGGCTGATCCGCAAGTACCGGCTTCCGGCCAAGGTCAATCTGATCCCGTTCAACCCGTGGCCCGGCGCGCCCTACGAATGCTCGGACGATGAGCGGGTCCGCCGCTTCTCCGGGATCGTGTTCGAAGCCGGCATCTCCGCCCCGATCCGCCGCCCGCGCGGCCGCGACATCATGGCCGCCTGCGGTCAATTGAAGTCGGCAGCGGAGAAAAAGAGCCGCGCCGAGCTCGACCGGATAGCGGCGGAAAAGCAGGCCGCGCTCGCCTAGCGGCAGGCGCGCCAGCCGAGGCGGCCCCGCTCGGCCTCGTCGAGGTGGAAATGGTCGCGGTGAGCGTCATTGTAATCGGGTGAGAGCACCGAGGCGAACAGCCGGCAGCCGCCGTCGCGAACGTCGTGCAGGAACCGACCTTTCGGCCCCTGCGCCTGCCAGTCGCGCGCGACGCTGATCCGGGTGCCGTCGCTGAGCACGAAGCCGGCGACGTCGAGCGCATTGGCGCGGGCATGCTCGCTCCACTGGCCCTGAGTCCGGCCGTAGAGCCGGCGGCAGCTGTAGCTGCCGAAATGCTCGATGCTCGCCACCTCGCGGCCGAAATGGCGAAGCGCGGCCGGCTGGACGACATGCCATTCCCACAGCGCCAGGGCGGCGGCGACGGCGCAGTTGATGCCGAGGTCGGCAGGGTGGTAGCCGATCCGGACCGCTCCGCCGGCGGTGAAGCGCACGGCGTCGGTGTAGCCGCATTGCGGCCCCGCCGTCCGCGCCGGAAGCGGCGTGAAGCGCACCCCAGCCCGCTCGAGCAGCGCCCGGCAGCGCGGCCCCTCGTCGGCGAGCTCGGCGAGCTTGCGCCCGGTAAAGGCGCCGACCGGCTGCGACAGGTCGAGCGGCGCCCACGGGACGTCCTGCGGGTGGCTTCGCCCATAGCCGTAGAGCAGCAGGCCGCCGAGCCCGGCCAGGCCCAGCACGAGCAGCCTGATGACGATCCGGCGCAAGCGTCGCATTGCGCTTCAACGCTCAGCGGCGCCGCGCGGTCTCCAGCGGCTCCGCAGTGACGGGATAGCCGATGCCGTCGGGAATGCAGACGTGCGGCCGCCCGTCGCGCTCTTCGACCCACGGCGTGATCCGGCTCACGGGATGGCGGCACGCGTCCGCGCGCGCGTCTTCGATCGAACCGAACCGCGCCAGCCGCTCGAGGTTGCGGCGCGTGGGGAAGATGGCGTGCGCCCGCCCGGCGTCGATCTCGGCGAGTATGTCCGCCGCGCTCGCCCAGAAGGCGCGGACCGCCTCCTGCGCATTGGCCACCGGCTCCGCGGCGCCGTCCGGGGCCGCGGCCAGGAAGAACAAGGTGTCGAACCGCCGCGTCTCGCGAAAATTCGGGCACCATCGGGCGAACGGAGTCAGCGCCTCGAGGTCAAGCGAGAGGCCGTGTGCCGCTAGCAAAGGCAGGAACGGCTCGCCCGCTTCCACGCCCACTCGGAGCGCCGCCGCGGCCGCTTCGCCGGGCGAGGGCCTCACCGCCGGCACGATGCCGGTCTCCTCGATCGTCTCGCGGACCGCGGCGATCCGCGCCGCCGCCTCAGGAATCCCCGGAAAAGCCGCCGCCGCTTCGCGGTCGCCCTCATCGATCCGCCCGCCGGGGAAAACCAGCGCCCCCGCCGCGAACGCCATGTCGCCGGTCCGCTCCATCACCAGCAGCTCCGGCGCCCCCTGCGTCCGCTCGCGCATCAGCACCAGGGTCGCGGCTGGGATCGGGTCGGCAAGCTCGGGCACGGGCCCGCTGCTAGGCGCATGCCGCACGAGGGAAAAGCCGGTTTGTCCGCCGCCCGGCCGATGCTAGTCGCCGGATGTGCGGCGATTCCTCCTTCCCCTGCTGCTCGGCGCGCTGGTCGCCGCCTGCGCCGCCGCCGAGGAACGCCCGCGCGGGACCGCCTTCGCGCCGCCGGCCGAGGCGCAGCGCGTCGTGTATCGCGGCGCCACGCTGATCGACGGCACCGACGGCCCCGCCCGCTCGCCCATGGCCGTGATCACGCGCGGCGAAAGGATCGAAGCCGTCCTCCCGGACGCCGAGCTTGGCGCCGAGGCGCTCGCCGGCGCGCAGGTGGTCGACGTCTCCGGCCAGTACCTGCTCCCCGGCCTGATCGATGCCCATCAGCACCTGGCGACGCCGCCGGACCGCGCTGCGGCGGAAGCGCTGATGCGCCGCGACCTCTACAGCGGCATCACCGCCGTACGAATCATGGCCGACGACCTTCGCGCGATCGCCGAGCTGGCGCGGGCGGCGCGCGTCGGCGAGATCGCCGGGCCGGACCTCTATTTCGCGGCCCTCGTCGCCGGCCCGAGCTTCTTCGCCGATCCGCGCACCCAGGCGATCAGCGCCGGCTGGACTCCTGGCGAGACGCCCTGGGCGCAGGCGATCGACGAGAACACGGACATCCCGCTCGCCATCGCCCGCGCGCGCGGCACCGGCGCGACGGCGCTCAAGATCTACGCCAACCTGCCGCCGTTGCTGGTCCGGCGGCTGGCGCAGGAGGCGCACCGGCAGGGCCTTCGCGTCTGGGCCCACGCCGCCGTCTTCCCGGCCTCTCCGGCGGACGTGCTCGCCGCCGGCCCCGATACCGTCTCGCACACCTGCTATCTGGCCTACCAGCTGTCGGACCCGCCCCCGGCGAGCTATCAGCAGCGCTTTCCCGTCAACTACGCCGCCTTCGCGGGCGGCGACAATGCGGTGATGGCGGGGCTGTTCCGGGAGATGCGCCGACGCGGCATCATCCTCGATGCGACGTTGCGGGTCTATGCCGAAGCCGACCGGCGCGCGGCGGCACCCGGCGGCCGCCCCTATCACTGCAATCTCGCGCTCGCCGCCCGGCTGACAGACCAGGCCCGCCGCGAAGGCGTCGCCATCGCCGCCGGCACGGACGGCTTCACGGGCCGCGAGAACCCCTTTCCAGCGCTCTACGAGGAGCTGGAGCTGCTCGTCTCCCGCGCCGGCCTCTCGCCC
>DASZEO010000224.1:0-2324 GCA_035940755.1 Allosphingosinicella sp.
CGGCATCGAGAAGAATGTCGGCACGGGCCACATCGACTACGCGCCGGAAAACCACCAGGCGATGACCGACATTCGGGCGAACAAGGTCCTCGGCGTTGCCGACTCGATCCCGGAGCAGGAGGTGTGCATCGGCGTCCCAGGCGGGAAGCTCGCCGTAGTGGGGTGGGGCTCGACCTTCGGACCGATCCATCAGGCGGTACGCCGGGCGCGGCGCGGCGGCGCCGACGTCAGCCACATCCACCTGCGCCACATCTGGCCTCTGCCGAAGAATTTGGGTGCGCTGCTAAGGTCTTACGATCGGATCATCGTACCGGAAATGAACCGCGGCCAGCTCAAGACCCTGCTGCGCGACCAGTATCTCGTCGACGCCCGTCCCGTCAGCAAGGTGTCCGGCCAACCCTTCAAAATCGCCGAGATCGAGGCGGCGATCGAGGAGGCGCTGCGATGAGCTTCACCGTCTATCATGGGCTTCACGGAGCCGCGGCGGAGGGCTTTGCGTCCGCTGCTCCGGCGTTGCAAAGGCTGCTGGATCTTGAGCGGCGCGGCGCGACGTCGGTCTACGCCGTCGATTCGGAGGGCCGGGAGGTCGACAATGATCAGCTGGCCCGTCTCGCGGCTGGCGAGGAGTCGCTGCCGTGAACCCGCCGCGCCTCATCCCGCTGCTGCTGATGCTCGTGGTCGTGGCCGCGCTCATTTACTATCTGAACCGCTGAGGAATTTTCGATGACCGAGATGGTCAAGCTCACGCCGAAGGACTTCGCGACCGACCAGGAAGTGCGCTGGTGCCCCGGCTGCGGCGACTATGCGGTGCTCAAGGCCGTGCAGCGCACCATGCCCGAGCTCGGCGTCGATCCGGCCAAGACCGTGTTCATCTCCGGCATCGGCTGCTCGAGCCGCTTTCCCTATTATATGGAGACGTACGGCTTCCACACCATCCACGGCCGGGCGCCGGCGGTGGCGACGGGCGTGAAGCTCGCCAATCCCGAGCTCGACGTGTGGATCGTCACTGGCGACGGCGACGCGCTGTCGATCGGCGGCAACCACACGATGCACATCCTGCGCCGCAACCTCGATTGCCAGATTCTGCTTTTCAACAACGAGATCTATGGCCTTACGAAAGGCCAATATTCCCCCACCTCGCGCGTGGGCACGCGCTCGCCCTCGACGCCGTTCGGCTCGGTCGACCGGCCGGTTCGGCCCTGCGCCTTTGCGCTCGGTTCGGGCGGACGGTTCGTCGCCCGGGCCATCGACGTCCACAAGAACCTGCCCGACGTGCTCAAGGCCGCCCACGCGCATCGCGGCGCGGCTTTCGTCGAGATCTTCCAGAATTGCATCGTCTATAATGACGACGTGTTCGCGCCGTTCACGGCCAAGGACCATAGCGGCAAGCAGCTGTGGCTGAAGGCGGGCGAGCCGATGCTGTTCGACGGCGGCACCAAGGGCCTGACCCTCGATCGGCAGGCGCTGAACCTCAAGGTCGTCGACGTGGCGGAGGGCGATTGGCAGGCGGCGGACGTGATCGTCCACGATCCGAAGAACAAGGCGGTCGCGCACATGCTGATCGACATGCCGTTCGGCAGCTTCCCGATGGCGCTGGGGGTGATCTACGACGATCCGCGCCCGACCTTCGAAAGCGCGATCCGGCGCCAGAACGAGGAGATCGCCGCCGGCAAGCCCGCCGACCTCCAGGCGCTGGTGTCGAAGGGCCAGACCTGGGAAGTCACCAGGGAGCCGCGGGAGATCTGAGCCGGCGCGCTTGCGCGGACGGCCGTTCCGGCGCATCTCGCGCCCGTGACCGCTCACAGGGGGAAACATCTGGTCGCGGCGGACCGTCGGTTCGCCACCGGCGGCGGGCTCGTCGCGCGGCTGTTCGCCGGCGGCTTCTCGCGCATGCTGGACCGGATCGACCGCGGCATCCTCCAGGGACGGATCGAGGCGACGCTGCCGGACGGGTCGCGGCGGATCCTCGGCGGGCGCGGCGAGGGCCCCGTCGCCGTCGTTCACCTCAAGAGCTGGCGCCCGCTGGTCCGGCTGATGACGTCGGGGTCCGTCGGCTGGTACAAGGCCTGGGCGCAGGGCGAGTGGACCAGCCCAGATCCCGTGCCGCTGTTCGACCTGTTCATGCGCAACGCCGCCCGGCTCGGCGACACCGGCCGCGCCAAGGGGCCGTGGAAGCTGGTTAACCGCCTCGCTCATGCGCTTCGCGCGAACGACAAGGTCCATGCCCGGGAGAATATCGAGCACCATTACGACCTCGGCAACGATTTCTACGCCGCCTGGCTCGACGGCAGCATGACCTATTCGAGCGCGGTGTTCGCCGAACC
>DASZEO010000225.1:0-2257 GCA_035940755.1 Allosphingosinicella sp.
GATGCGGGTGATCGTGTCCCCGGCCCGGATGCCGGCCTCGGCGGCGGCGCTGGCTTCGCTGACGGCGGCGACCACCGGCGGGGTGCGCGGAACGCCGTAGCTCGCGAACAGGCCGACATAGACGAGGATGGCGAACAGGAAGTTCGTCACCGGGCCCGCGGCGACGATGATGAAGCGCTGCCACAGCCTCTTGGCCTGGAAGGTCTGCGCCCGCTCCTCCGGCGGAAGCGCCAGCCATTCGTCCGACGGCGTGCTCGCCGGGTTCATGTCCCCCTTGAAGCGCACATATCCGCCCAGCGGCAGCCAGCCCACTTTCCAGCGCGTGCCGCGCCTGTCGGTCCAGCCGAACAGCTCGCGGCCGAAGCCGATCGAGAAGGTCTCCGCCTTCACCCCGAACCACCGGCCTGCGAAATAATGGCCGAGCTCGTGGACGAAGATCAGCGGCCCGATGACGAGCAGGAAGGCGAGGATCGTGAAGGGGATGCCGGGGCTGCTCAAAGGCGGTACTTTCCTGCTATCTCGGTGGCCAGCCGCCGGGCCTCCCGGTCGATCTCGAGCACCTCGTCGATCGACGAGGGCGCCTCCGGCTCGAAAACGGTCAGGACATCGCCGACCACCGACGCGATATCGAGGAAACCGATCCGTCTTTCAAGGAAAGAAGCGACTCCTATCTCATTGGCCGCATTGAGGATGGCGGGTTTGGCGCCCCCCTGCCCCAGCGCCTCGCGGGCCAGCCGCAGCGCCGGAAAGCGAGTGAGATCGGGCGGCTCGAAGTCCAGCGAGCCTATCTTGACGAGATCGAGCCGCTCGCACGGCGTCGCCATCCGCTCCGGCCAGGCGAGCGTATGGGCGATCGGGATGCGCATGTCCGGCGCGCCGAGCTGGGCGAGCACCGAGCCGTCGACATATTCAACGAGGCTGTGGACCACCGACTGCGGGTGAACGACCACGTCGAGCGCCTCCGCCTCCAGCGGGAACAGGTGGTAGGCCTCGATCAGCTCCAGCCCCTTGTTCATCAAGGTCGCGCAGTCGACCGAGATCTTGGCACCCATCGACCAGTTCGGATGGGCGACTGCCTCGTCGGGCGTGGCTCGCCGCATCTCCTCGAGGGATCGCTGCCTGAACGGCCCTCCGCTCGCGGTCAGGATGATGCGCCGGACGCTATGCGGCCGAGCGTGATCGAAGCACTGGAAGATGGCGTTGTGCTCGGAATCGACCGGCAGCAAGGTCGCGCCGCTCGCCTGCGCCGCCGCCGTCATCAGCTCGCCCGCCGAGACCAGCGCCTCCTTGTTGGCGAAGGCGACGGTGCTTCCGCTCTCAAGCGCGCGCATGACCGGCTTCAGCCCGGCCGTTCCGACGATCGCCGCCATCGTCCACTCCGCGCCCGCTGCGGCGGCCTCGACCACGGCCTCGGTCCCGCCCAGGATTTCGGTGCCGCTGCCGGCGAGTCCTTCGCGCAGGCGCGGCAGCAAGGCCTCGTCGGCAATCACGGCCAGCCGGGGGCGGAACTTCGCCGCGAGCGAGATCAATCCCTCGACATCGCTGTTCGCCGTCAGCGCGACGATCTCGAACCGCTCACCATCGCGTTCGATGAGGTCGAGCGTCGAATGGCCGACCGAGCCGGTCGCGCCGAGGATGGTGACGGTGCGCCGTTCGTTCACTCGGTCCACAGCCCCGCCATCAGCAGCAGAGTCGTCGCCAGCGCGACTGCGAGGAGCCCGTCGAGCCGGTCGAGCACGCCGCCATGGCCGGGCAGGATCGACCCGCTGTCCTTCACGCCGGCGCGCCGCTTCACCCAGCTTTCGTACAGATCCCCTGCCTGGGCGATCACCCCCATCGGCGCCCCCGCCCAGCGGAACAACGGCTCCATCTCGAAATAGGCTGCGGCGGCCCAGCCGAGCAGCCCCGCGCCGATCACGCCGCCGATCAGCCCCGCCCACGTTTTGTTCGGGCTGATCCGCGGCGCCAGTTTCGGCCCGCCGATCGACCGGCCGGCGAAATAAGCGAGGATGTCGGTCGCCCAGGTGACGATGAACACCCAGAAGACCAGTATCTCCCACGCCCAGCTGAGGCTGAGCATCGCGAACGTGGGAATGCCGACGTAAAGAACGCCCGCAATCATCGCCAGCCGCCGGCTGACGAGGCCGATGACGAGCGCCGCCAGCGCGATCGCGCTGAAGCCGAGCCAGTTCGGCTCGAACAAACTCGCGCTCGCTTCCTCGGGAATTTCGGTCGCCCACTCGCCCGCCGGGTAGAG
>DASZEO010000226.1:0-3084 GCA_035940755.1 Allosphingosinicella sp.
AATAAGCGAGCTGCTCCCCGTTCATGAACTCTTCGTTGGCACTTGGACGATAGCCGCCGACGAACTGCGGATTCAAAGCGTCACTATGAAGCGTAGCCATTACCCCTCCACTCCTCGTTCCCGGGCATGCCGGGGCCGAACTTGAGGCGCGGGCCGCGCTATGTCTTTGAATTAATGCCTCCCGCCCCAGCGCGCCCTATACGCGTGAGCGCGTTCAACTACAAGTCACTCAAACCCAGAGACAATTCGCTTTTTTACCCGCCCGGCGCGCGTGGCCTTCGAGCCTGTCCCGCCCGGGTCCGCGAATCGGTCTGCCGGAACCGCGAATCGGTCGGCGGCGCGGCCGATCGGCGGCGCTTCGAATCGCCGGGGCCGTTCACACCCGTTCGGCGCCTGTTCTGTAATGGGACGGAAGCGGTCCGAACCGCCCGAATCCCGGCGTTTCAGGGCCTCAAGAGGGTTAACGCGCTTGCGCTTAAACACATCGTTTGCATCTGCTCGCCTAGAGCCCACCGGTTGATGGAGATCGGCTCGAACAGCTTCTCCATCCCCGGGTCGGCCAGGAAGGATGCTGGTTATGTCGGTAAGAATGGCTTTGGCGAAACTTTGTGCCTGCACTTGCGGCGGCGCAATCATCGGCGGGGGCGCCGTTCATGTCGCGGAAAATCCGCCTCCCCGTCCCGCAATCGTCAAGCAGGCGAAAGCGCGCACCGGGCACGCCCGGCGCTATCAGCACCGCCGCGTGGTGCGACGGACGGTCCGCCGGATCGCCTGTCCCGCGCCCTCGACGGTGACCACCCGCACGATCGTGCCGCCGATGTTCGTCCCCCCGCCCCCGCCGCCTCCGCTGGCGGTGGCGAGCAGCGCCGGCGGAGTTCCCGCGGTGGTGGTCGGCGGCAGCGGCGGCTTCGGCAGCGGCTTCGGCAGCGGCTTCTTCTCGGGCAGCTTCTTCGGCGGCAGCTCGAGCGGCGGCAGCAACACCGTCGTCACCGTCTCCACCTCCGGCGGCTCGACCTCCACCTCGACCGGCGGCAGCTCGACCTCGGGCGGCTCGACCTCCACGTCCGGCGGCTCGACCTCCACCGGCGGCAGCTCCACTTCGACCGGCGGCAGCTCCTCGTCCACGAGCGGCGGCTCGACCTCGTCCTCGACCAGCGGCGGCTCGACCTCCACCTCGAGCGGCAACGTGTCGACCACCTCCTCCTCGAGCAGCTTCGGCGGCGGCACCAGCACGAGCTCCAGCAACAGCTCGGCCTCCTCGACCAGCAGCTCCACGTCGAGCTCCACCTCGACCTCGAGCGGCGGTTCGACCTCGTCCTCGACGGGCGGCACCCCGGTCCCGGCGCCGCCGATGATCCTTCTGTTCGGCGCGGGCGCCCTCACTTTGGTGGCGCGCCGGAGGCTCGGCAGGCGCCCTGCCTGAAGCTGGCATATCCGAGCTGATAGAAGGCCCCGCCGGACACCAAATCCGGCGGGGCTTTTCTTTTGCCGAGGCGGCGGCGCTACTGCGCCTGCAGGATCCGCTCGATCTCGTCGACCGGTAGGTTGGTGAGGTCCTTCGGCACCTCCGCCGCCAGCCTTTTCTCCACTTCCTTGTGGTAGTGCTTGCGAAGCTCGCCCAGCGTCTTGGGCGGCGCCACCACCACCAGCGACTCGAAATCGTTCCTGAGCGCCCGCTCCTTCAGCATCTCGGCCGCATCCGCCGCGAACCGGTCCTCCTCGAGCTGGTGGAAGTCGGTGTCCTCGTAAGCGCTTCGCGCGCTGCCGGCGGTGGCGGCGAGGCTGCCTCCGCTGCGCGGATCGCCGCGGTTGCTCGAGAAGGTGCGGCCCGGCCCGTCAGTCCCCTGGTCGCTGTCCTTGGGATTGTCGTCGACTCGCTTGCTTTCCACCTCCAGGCTCGGAAATTCCTCGTCGCCCCCGTTGCGGAAGAACAGCATCTTGCGCCCGTCCGCGACGAGGACGCAGCTGTTGTGCGGGACCCGCATGCCTTGCCTCCTTTGCAGCTTTCGCCCGGTCAACGCCGGACCGCCACGGATGTTGCCGCGCCGCTTGCCTCGCCTCCGGGGAGCCGTCATGAGGCGCCCCGATGCGCATCCTCCTCACCAATGACGACGGCGTGCGCGCGCCGGGCCTCAAGCTGCTCGAGGCGATCGCCCGGAGCTTCTCCGACGACGTCTGGATCGTCGCGCCCACCGAGGAGCAGTCCGGCGCCGGCCACTCGCTGACGCTGACCCGCCCGATCCGGCTTCGCAAGCTCGGCGAGAAGCGCTTCTGCGTCACCGGAACGCCGACCGACGCCGTGATGATGGCGATCGCCTGGATCATGAAGGATTCGCCGCCCGACCTGCTCATGTCCGGCGTCAACCGCGGCGCCAATCTCGGCGAGGACGTCTCCTATTCGGGCACCGTCTCGGCGGCGATGGAAGGCGCGCTGGCCGGCATTCCCTCGATTGCCCTTAGCCAGGGTTATGCCAAGGAGGGGATGGGCGACACCGTCCCGTTCGCCGCCGCCGAAGCCTGGGCCGAGCGGGTGCTGGGGCCGCTGCTCGGCACCCGGATGGCGCCGCGCACCCTGGTCAACGTCAACTTCCCGGCGCTGCCGCCGGACGAGGTGCGCGGCGTCCGCGTCGTCCGCCAGGGCCTTCGCGATTACGGGCGCCTGCGCATCGATCAGCGCACCGACCCGCGCGGCTATAATTATTATTGGTTCGGGCTGAGGCCGATGCCCCACACGCCCGGCCACGCCACCGACCTCGAGGCGATCGCCGACGGCTATGTGGCCGTGACCCCGCTCCACCTCGACCTCACCCACGAGGAATCGCTGGCGCGGCTGGCGGAGCGGTACCGGGCATGACGCGCCGGGCGGCGCGGCGCGAAGCCCTGACGCTGCGCCGCAGCGCCCGCACCTCGCCCTGGCTCCAGCTCGGGTGGCGTATCGCCGCGGTCGCCGGGCTGCTGCTGTTCGTCGTCGCCGTGCACTGGTTCGAGCGCGACGGCCTTCGCGACAATTATGACGGCCACATCAGCTTCTCGGACGTCGTCTATTTCACGATGGTGAGCATCACGACCACCGGCTACGGCGAC
>DASZEO010000227.1:0-3227 GCA_035940755.1 Allosphingosinicella sp.
GGCTGCACCGAATTGCCGTAGCGGCGGTTGAGGCCGGCGCGGACGAAGCAGTGAAGCTCCTGGTAAAGCGGCTGGACCTCCTGCCACAGCCGCTCGGTCAGCGCCTCGAACTCCTGCGGCGACATGTCGTACTTCGACCGCCACATCGCGCCGGTATCCTCGAAGCCCAGCTCGCGCGCGCCGGCATTGGCGATCTCGACCATGCGCGCATAATCCTGGCGCATCGGCGATCCGACATTGTTGTTCCAGCTGGTCCACATCTCCTGGAGCTGGGCCGGATTGCGCACCGTGCCCATGCGCGCCTCGATCTCGTTGCCGGTCAGCTGCTCGCCGTTCATCGTCCCTCGGCCGCGGCCATATTGGGAGGAAAGGTCGGTCGAGATCCGGTTCAATTCGGCGGCGGCGCCCGCCGTGGTCGGCGCCGGCAGGGTGAGGCCGCTGCGCAGGATGTTGAGCTTGCGGCGCGTGTCGTCGCTGAGGCCGGGAATTTCGAGATAGCGCGCGGCTTCGGTGGCGTAGCGAACGCCCATCTCCGTTCCGATCGTTCCGAAATGGGCGGCGAGCGCGTCGGTGTCCGGGGTGATGTAGGTCGCGTTGACCCACTGGGCGCGGCTGTTGAGCACCGCGAACTCGCCAAGCTCGTGCTCGGCGCGGGTGACGAAGGCGTCGGCGTCGGCAGCGGTGAGCGCGGCGCCGCGCTCCTGGGCAGCGGTGGCGGGCGGCGCCGCGGCGGCGCTGTCGTCGGTTCCGGCGGCGGCGGTCGTGCAGGCGGCGGCGAGGGAAGCGGAAAAAGCGAGAGCGAGTCGCGAAACGCTGCTTTTCATCGATGGCATCCTCGTATCTGGTCTGGTCTGCGAGCGGCTATTGAACCTCCCCTCGCAGCCGGTCAACGGGCGAGGAAATCGGCGATCGCCCGCCCCAGCTCCGGCTTGGTGACGGCGCTCATATGGTTACCCGGAACCTCGACATATTCGGCGTGCGGGAGCAGCTCGGCCAAGGCCCGGGCGGGGCCGTTATCCTGGTCCTCGGCGCCGGACAGGACCAGCGTCGGAACGCGGATCGCGCGAAGCTCCGCCTCGGTCGAATCGACGAAGCTGCGGACCAAAGGAAGCATCGCCTCAGGGTCGCCGCCGGTGGTCTTGAGGAAGGCCTCGGCGAGCCATTCCGGCGAGCCGCGTTTGTGGGTGCCGAGACCGGTGAGAATCTTCTCGAAATGGCCGGCGCGGCGGCCGGTGTCGAGCATTCCGCGAAGGCCCATGCCGCTGATGACGAGCCGGCGCGGCGTCGCGCCGGCGATGGCCATCCGCGCGGCGGTTCGCCCCCCGAGCGAATAACCGCCGAGATGGTACTCGGCGAGGCCGAGATGGGAGATCAGCTCCAGCCCGTCCCGCACGAGCACGTCGGGGGGATAAAGAGCCGGATCGTGCGCCGCCGCGCTTTGGCCGTGGCCGCGCAGGTCGGGCATGATCATCCTGAAGCCCCGGCGCGCGATCTCGCCGGCATGGCCGAACTTCAGCCAGTTGGTCCCGGCGTTCGAAAACAGCCCGTGCAGCAAAACGACAGGCCTTCCCTCCCCCAGCTCGTGCCAGGCGAGCTCCACCCCATCCGAGGCGGTGAAGCGGTGGGTGGTGACATCCATGATCGTCACCCTGAACTTGTTTCAGGGTCCAAGGTTGCGCGAGTCCCTGCCCGCAAGCCGGCAGCACGAGGCGTGCCACTGGATGCTGAAACAAGTTCAGCATGACGGCGCCGTTCAATCCGGCATCCGTCCCGTCGCCTTGATCCAGCGGTCGACCAGCGGCTGGTATTCGTCGCTTCGATATTCGGGGAGGCCTTCGGTGTTCAGCCAGGCGCGGTGAAGGCTCTCCGCGCCGAAATGGTGCTTCGGCCGGAACCGCGACGGATCGTCGAACGAGCCGACGGTCAGGTCAATGTTCTCGCTGTCCGGGAAGGCGAAGCCCAGCGGCGTTCCGCACTCGCGGCAGAAGGGGCGTTGCGCGATCGGCGACGACTGCCACCAGTCCGGCTCACGCTCCCACGTCACGTCCGCCTTTTTCACGTTCTTGAACGCGATCGAGACGCCGCCGGTGGCGCGCTGGCACATCCGGCAGTGGCACAGATAGGCGTCGTCGCTGTCGATCTGGACGCTGTACCGGATCCGCCGGCAGCCGCACCCGCCCGTCATCAATTCAGTCATGCTCCTGGTCCCAGTCGCGCAGCAGGATCACCCCGTCGGCGAACGACGAGCCGCGCGTCCGCGTCCACAGCTTCTCGTCGGAGGTAAGGAGGGGGAAGTCGAGCGTGCGAGCCATTTCGAGAAAGAAGTAGTCATAAACGGAATGGCCCAGATCGAGCGACAGATCGAGCGCCATTTCCGAAAAAGGCTCCGATGGAAGCAGGATGACCGATCGCGCCAGATGCGGCAAAGCCCCGCGCGCCTGAGCCGCTGTCGCTTCGCCGCGCCGGACCTTTTTCCACAGAGCGTTGGCCACCTCGGCGCGAATGAGATCCGGCGCGAGGAGCGGTCGGCCGATCAAGGTGCGGGCACGGCCGCTGTCGGGCTCAGCCACGTACCATTTCACCGCAACGCTGCTGTCGACGACGATCAAGCGTCGCGGAATCCGTCGCGGTCTTCCCTGATCAGCACCTCGCTGGGGGTTTGCGGCACGTCCGGCGTCATCGCTTGGATCCGGTCGACCTGCGCCAGCAGCTCCGCTCGCCTTCTGCCGGTAATCGGCCGCATCACACGCAACGCCTCGCGAAGCTCGGCCTCGAGTGAGCGGCCGTTTGTCCGGGCCGCCTCCCGATAGGCCTCCAGGAGATCGTCGTCGAGGTTGCGGATGAGGGCCTGACCCATCGGCGGCTGATATCACTTTGCAAGCAGCCGCTCAAGCGCGTTCAGAGCGACCGCTCCAGCCGGCTCAGAAGGCTTCGCGCGGGGCTGCCGTTGGGCGACTCGGCGAAGCTCCCCTGGTCGAGCCGGCTGACCCGCTCGTACAGCTCCTCGCTCGCCTGGATGAGCCCGGCCGCTGCCTCGGGCAGCCGCGGCATCAGCGCCCCGTCGCTGACCGGCGCCGGCCCCAGCCGCCGGTCGCTCTCCCCGGCCTGGTCGCGGGTCAGCTCGCCCGCCGCCACCGCGCGCTGGGTCAGCAGCCAGGCGATGACGTGCATCAGCCGCGTGGTCACCTTCAGCGACTCGCAGGAAAAGCCGACCCGGTCGACCGGAT